>CAMPIQ010000076.1 GCA_946886475.1 uncultured Chitinophagales bacterium
GCATATGCTGCTTCCCTTTCCCATTCCATAAAATTCCTGAGTAGGTATTTTTTAAAGTCCTCCAGTTTTGTAACATTTCTGCAACAGTCAATAGGATTGATCATGCCATCGAAATCGGATCCGATGCAGATGCTTTCTGCCACCAGGGCTGGATTGATATTATTCTTACCTGCCAGTGCAAAAAAATGGAACACATTATTCATAAAATGTCTTGCATGATATCGCAGATAATTTTGCCTGTCCGTTTTTAAGATATCATATACATCCAGGTAATCCGATTCCGTTAAACTGGAGTTCTCCACACCTGTAAAGAAATTTTTTTCCTGCATGCTCACCACTTCCATGTCGAAAATATCATCTACATAATCATCGCCAAGAAAGATATCATCAGGCAGACCTAAAATGCGCTGGTCCATTGAAAGACCAATGAGGCCACCGGAGAATATAATATTGATCACATCATCATCATAAAGATTTATGCTGCTGCAATTGAATGCCGTACCGGCCAGATATCCTGCAGGTTTGTAATATTTTATCCTCAGATACCCACCATCCAGTTCATCTTTTTCCATAAAATATTTTCCTCTGTCAGATGAATGGATACCGGTTAAACCGGCATGCGTACATATATAGGGTCTGTTGCCTGTATGGTAATCTTTCAGCTGCTTTCTTGCCAGCAAACTCATATGCTTTACATCCAGCAGGATACCCTTTTGATCCATTCTTTGCAATAACCTGAATCCATGTGGTGAAATGCCCTTACCCATAGGATAGAAAGGTTCGGGTTTGAAGATCTGGATACCAAATGCATGGTTGCAGAATTCATTTTGCTGCAAATGTGCCATATTGATGGACAGCAGCCTGTTGTTGTCCGTAAAATTTTCAAAATTGTTCCAGAAGTCCTGCCATTTCTCATCTTCCCTTTTACCCTGTTGAACGCCCATGAATGCATGAGCACCTTCAAGAATTAAGAAGGCATGTAAAGTATTCCCGTCAGAAGGTTTATACTGGCTAAATGCTGACATGATCTTTAATCTTCTTCCGTGATTATTTTCATGTGCCAGCAGGTTAGCCAGTTCCTCATTAAGCATTTGAAAATAAATATCTCCGGAAGCAATATCCCTGATCCTGTTTAGATCTATATAGCTGGTTTGTTCCTGTTCAGCCAGCAAATTAATGAGACGGTCGCGCATCATGGCTGATTCGGGCGGGTGAAGTGCCAGTCCAATAATATTAACGCCACCATCAAGCAATTGGGTGATTGCAGCCTGCGAATCAATCACTCCGTTGATGCCCTGGCACTTCAATATCCTGGTAAGCAGGGTTGGATTTTGAAACTGAATGTTCACCAGGTCCCATGGCCCCGGAAGTGCAGCAGGATCACACATCTGCGCTTTGAGTGCGGGGTGGACGTGGAAGTCAAGGATAGGCATGGGGAATTCAGGTTTAGGGGTTAGGGTGTAGGGTTTGGGTCGTTTACAGAATGATGTTCTTTACAAATTACATAATGTATAAAAGAAATGCATGCTAATAAAAAAACTTCACGACCAAAAAACCTACACCCTACACCTTACACCCTACACCTTACACCTTACACCCTATACCCTACTATACCCTCCCCGGTTTGCCGGTCCATACTTTTTTGCCCTGTATCCTCCTTACCAGGTACATGATGCCGACGAAAATGAAAAAGAATGGTCCGAGGAATCCAAAGAGCGCTATGAATTTGGTTCCATAGAATTTTCCCATTGGCCTTCTCAGTCTTTCAGATATGATGTACATGCTTGGCACCATCAACAGTGTAAGGAAGAAAGAAAATATCAATCCGAATATGATGGTCCAGCTTAATGGTCCCCAGAATACAACGCTGTCACCTCCGAAAAAAATGTCCGGGTCAAGGTGCTGGAACATGCTTACAAAATCGATATTGAAACCAACTGCAAGCGGAAATAATCCAAGCATGGTGGCAATGGCAGTTAACATTACAGGGATGATACGGATCTTTCCGGCCTGGATAGCTGCTTCCCTTGTTCTGAAACCGCGGCCTCTTAATTCATCTGTAAATTCTATCAGCAGGATACCGTTCTTGATCACAATGCCGGCTAAACCAATGATCCCTACTCCAACCATGATAGTAGGCATGGTCATACCTGTGATGGCAAAACCAAGGAACACGCCAATCACTGAAAAGAAGATCTCTGTCAGTACAATAAATGGTTTACTCAGGCTATTGAATTGTAAAACAAGTATCAGGAATATCAGTAGCAATGCAATCAGTAATGACTGGCCGAGAAAAGCCATGGTTTCCGCCTGTTGTTCACTTTCACCGCTTTGTTTTATAGTTACATCTGCGGGTATCCTGGTTTTGGTTTTAAAGTCTTCTATCCTTTCGGCCAGCTGCTGGTTGATCACCGGTGTCATGGTAGGATCCGTTACGTTGGATTGCAGTTGAATGGTACGCTTTACATTCTTTCTTTTGATAGCACCGGCCGTACTGGTATAATCAACAGATGCCACCGCATTCAATGGAACCTGTTTGATCTGCATGGTACCCATATCCCGGAAGGTGATGCGCATATTCATCAGGTCAGTAAGATTATTTCTGGTGAGCTCCTTAAAGCGCAACTGAATCTTGTATTCATCTTCACCTTCCTTGAGTTTACTTACTTCTTTACCAAATACGGCGGTACGGATGGCCATGCCTATCTGCCCTGTACTTAAACCTTCAGCCATTGCTCTTTCCCTGTCAACATTTATGGTGATCTCAGGATTGAGCAGGTCAACATCCATTTGAAGGTTTTCAATTCCTTCCACCTTATTGGTATCAAGATAATTTTTCAGCAAGGAAGCTACCGAAGCAATGGATTCAAAATTGTCGCCTGCAACTTCAATATTCACCGGAGGTTCTGTTGGCGGACCAGCATCTTCCTGTCCCACTTCAATGGAAGCGCCCGGAATACCCTTCATGGCTTCCCTTATTTCTGCCATGACAGGTGCTGTGCTTCTACCTTCCCGTTCTTCATATTCAACAAAGGAAACCTGGATCCTTCCGAGGTTGGACTGGGTACTCCTGTTATTATCCCTGGGGTTATTGGCGCTGACAGCAACATTCGAGATCACACTTTCAACAAGTGATCCTTCGGCTCCAGGCTTGTCGTTCTCCAGTATTTTATAAACCCTTCCTTCAAGTATCCTCAATACCGAGTCAGTTGTTTCAGCAGTTGTTCCCACGGGCATTTTTAAATACACATATACAAAATGCGGATCACCGGAAGGGAAAAATGGCGCAGCCGGACTTCTCACCAACAAGGCCCCTATTGAAACAAAAAACAATCCGAACAAAGAAGCAAACATCCATGCAGGTCTTTTTCCCTGCAATAACCAGCGCAGCAGTCTTTCATACCGTCTCATCATACCCGGAAGTATCCTGTGCTGAAACGTATAGATCACCCCTTTCAAAACATAAGCGTGAAAGATCATCAGCAAGGCCATAAACAAAAGAAAATTGCCTACGCCATGCCATCCGGGCAAATGAAATAATATTCCAAAAGCGATCAATGTCCAGAACAATGGAGTTTTGAAAATATGGTTCCTGGGCTTTTCATATTCTTTTCCTTCCGGCCGCATGAAGCTCACTGCAAAAACAGGGTTGATGATAAATGCAACAATAAGAGAAGCAGCAAGTGTAAGGATCAGCATCACAGGCAGGTAGATCATGAACTTGCCGATCAAACCTTTCCATAATAATAATGGAAAGAAGGGTGCAAGTGTAGTGGCCGTACCGGCCAGCACCGGAATAAATACTTCACCGGCCGCTTCTTTTGCAGCCCGTACAATGGGCACTTTTCCATTATTATAGATCCGGTGGGTATTTTCAATAACCACGATGGCATCATCTACTATGATCCCCAAACCAAACAACAAGGCGAAGAGCACAATAAAATTCAGGGTGATATCACCACCCACTATAAAGTTCCCTAATGGAAGGAACATAAATGCCACGAAAACTGAAAGTGGTACACTCAATGCAACAAAGAAGGCATTGGTCACGCCCATGAAAAACATGAGGATAAGAAGCACCAGTATAAATCCAATGATAATGGTATTTACAAGTTCATTGAATGAAGTGGCTGTTTGAACACTCTGGTCGCCGGTGATCACCACTTTCAACTGATCAGGAGGCGGGATCTCACCTGCCATCTGCATTTCTTCAATGATCCTTTTTACACTGGCAGCTGTGTTGATCAGATTTTCTCCGGCGCGTTTCACAATATTCAGGGTAATAACGGGCTTGCCATCAAGACGCGCAAAGCTTTCCGTTTCTTTCACTGTATCCTTTACATCCGCTATGTCCCGGAGGTAAATAGATGCACCGTCGGGGTTTTTGATCACAATGTCATCCATGTCAAGTGCATTTGTAAACTGCCCTTTTACACGGATGGTTCTGCTCATGTCACCCACATCAATCAAACCTCCGCTAATATCACGGTTCTCAAAACTGATGGCATTTTCAATATCCTGGAAACTAAGTTTAGCAGCCTGCATTTTATACTGGTCAACATTCACCTGGATCTCTCTTTCCGGCGCACCAACAATATCTGCACGGTTGATCTCTTTCAATTCTTCAAAACGGTCCTGCATTTTCTCAGCAAAACTTTTCAGCTTAACACCTTCGTAGTTGCCGCTAATATTGACAAACATGATAGGCATTTCACTAAAGGCAAATTCCGCAACAGTTGGTTCCTGTGTAAGGTCAGTTGGAAGTTCACCCCTTGCCCTGTCCAGTGCATCTTTTACTTTTTGCCTGGCAATGTCAGTTTTTACATCCGTATCAAATTCCACAACGATCATGCTGAAGTCCTGCTGTGAAATAGAATTTACCTTATTCACTTTTGCGCCACTGATTGCCTTGATCTCTTTTTCAATTGGGCGGGTAACCAGGTTTTCAATATCCGTAGCCGAGTTACCAAAATAAACAGTAGTAACAGAAATGGTTGGCACAACAATATCCGGGAACTGCTCTTTGGGCATGGAATTGAACTTGGTCAATCCATACAGAGAGATCAGTATGGTAATAATATATATGGCGGTGCGGTTATCAACCGACCAGCTGGTTGGTTTAAACTCTTTGAACTTTTTTCCAAGTCCTTCTAATACTTTCATCTTGTCTTATTTAGTTGGTTCGTTTTAGCTTCAGCCGGCATTTAGCACCAGGCTACGTACATACTGAAAACTGTTATGAATTCCAGTGTTGCAGCCAATGGCCATTTAGCCAGTAACCTATTTGGCAATTGTAATCACCTGTCCGTCATATAAATTCTGGTAACCTTCAGTAATGAGCTGGTCACCGTTTTTGAGACCGAACTTCACTTCTATCTTATCATCATTCAGTTCACCTACACCAATAATTCTTTTCCTGGCTATCATCCTGTCGCCTTCTTTTACGGCTACAAAAACATATTTACCATTTTCATCCGTCTGAACCGTATTCACAGGGATCACAATGATATTAGCCACTGCATAATCCTGGATCTTCACCTGCGCCAGCTGGTTGGGACGAATGGCGGGATCATATGGAACAGAGATCTCTGCACTGAATGCTCTTGAACTTGGATTAATAGCGCGCCCGGCACGGGTTACTTTCAGGTTCTCAAATCTTTTATTAATATCGGGAAGAAATACCTGCACATTAGCACCGGTAGTTACTTTACCAGCATAATTTTCAGGCACCTCAACCAATGCTTTTAATGAACTGGTATTAACGATCCTGATCTGGGGCACACTGCCGGCCATACCTGTGAAGGTTTCACCCGGTCTGATATTGAGATCATCTATCACACCACTGATCTCCGCCCTTACATTAGTGGCATCGGCCTGCTCCTGCTGCGTGCGAATAGAAGCCTGTGCGGCTGAGAGTTGCGCTTCCAGTGTCTGCACCTGGGTTTTGAATTGCAACAACTGTACTTCCGTACCAATACCCTGCTTCCATAAATTATTCTGACGGTTGTACAGGTCTCTGGCCAAACCAAGTTGCGCTTTGATGGTTTCAAGATTTTGCCTGGCGGCAACAATGGCCTGCTTTTGAACCGCGTCATCAAGCTTCAATAAAAGCTGCCCTTTTTTTACCTGCTGTCCTTCGTTAACATACACCTGCTTTACAAGGCCCGGTCCAAGACGGGGGGTAACGATTGCAGAATTTTCTGCTTCAATTTTTCCCTGCAGGCTAATGTAATGCGCAAAGTTCTGAGGCGTTAAAGTGGAAATACCCACAAGTTTGGCTATTCCTGTTTTAGCACCGGTATCGAGTTTTGCAATTTCTTCTTCGAGCTTCCTGATATCGGAGCCCAATGCAGTTTGCTCTTTTTTTAATTTCTCAAGTTCAAGTTTTTTATCTGTCAGGCTTCCTTTTTCATCTTTGCTGCCTGTACTGCAGGAAGATGTTATAAATCCAGCCAAAATCAATCCTAATACATACTTTCTCATATAAACGTGTTTGTATAATTATTACTGCAATTTTCCAAGTGAATACAGATAACTGATCTTTGCAACGGTAGCATTGTACAGGGCATTGAAATAATTACCCTGTGCATTCTGATACTCGGTATCTGCCTGAAGTACTTCAAGGCTGCTTCCCACACCATTTTCAAATTTGATCTTTGTAGTGTTGAAAACCTTTTCTGCCAGTTCCAGGTTTTGTTCCTGAGCATCCAGATTAAGTAAGGCATTCTTCAAACTTTCCCTGGTGATCACCTGTTCAAAATCAATGGCCTGTTTTACGTTCTCAATGGTGTTGTTCAGTTTTTCCAGGGTGAGCTGAGAAACCTGGATATTGTATTTGCGCTGGAACCCGCTAAAAATCGGAAGGTTCACATTCAAACCAATAAATGCGCTTTTATACCAGAAGGTGCTTTCATGCGTGAAGAATTTCTGTCCCATTCCATTTACAGAATAATTTCCTGATAAAGCAACGGTAGGAAGAAATCCAAGCTTGTTTCTTTTGATATCCAGCTGCTGAAGTTTTTGCAGGGTGTTAAGTGTTCGTACCTCCGGCCTGTCCTCATACATAAAAGTTTCATCAAGAATGCCTTCTTTCAAAACATCAACTGTCAGCTGGTCTTTCAGAACTATGGTATCTTTCTGGCTGACACCTGTTGCAAATTTCATTGCTGCATAAGCAAGCTTAATGGCATTTTGAACTACACTCTGAGTGGTCTTCAGGTTGTTTAACTGCACCTGCACCTTATCAACATCAAGTTTTTCAGCAAATCCATTTTTATATATTTCGTTTATATCCGCCGCGAGTTCTTCAAGCCTTTGAACACTGACATTTAAAAATTCCAGCTGCTTTTGAGCGATCAGGATGGCATAGTATCTTTTATAGGCGGAGTCTTTGATCTTTTCTTTTGTCTGGTCAATCAGCGCCTGATTATATTCCAGAGAGGTTTGTCTTGCCTGTAAACCCACGAATACGTCGGGCTGGAAAAGCAATTGTGTAAGTGTTGCACCTGCCGCAAAATTCCATGGCTGCTGAAAGCTGAATGCAAGGAGGCTGGGCGGAGGCGGCTGGGTTGTTGAGGGCACAAGACCTTCTCTTTTCAATACATCATAAATGCCCTCTTCCGACTGAGGAAAAAGTATGGTGGGCAATTTCAGAAAATGATTGGCCTGAACATTAGCACTTATCTGTGGTAAGGCCTGTCCCAGTATCGCTTTATTCTTTGCTTCCTGTATGCGATAGTCGAGCTGTGCGTTTTTCAATTCCACTACGTTCTTCCAGGCAAGATCAACAGCTTCTTTTACTGTAAGCTCATATTTCTGCTGCCCCTGCCCTGCATATGCCATGAGCAGAAAATATAGAACTGAAATCAGTTTGGTTTTCATCTCGTTTATTTTTTGGTTCGTTGATTTTTATATTTCTGGATCAGCTTTTGTCCCTTGTTTGTAGCCAGACCCCATAAATAATGCTCCAGTAATTGTTGTTCTATATATACAAGCTTCGTTTTGTTTGCCGGGAATACATCCGAATCAAAAGAGATCATGATACTGAATAAGCGGTACCTGGTAAGGATTTCCACATCCACATCAGACCTGTACAGTTCTTCTTTTATACCCCTTTCAATGTTTTCCCTGATCAGTCCATAAAGAAAATTATTGCGGTAGTCCTCAAATTTCCTGAAGGCTGAAGGATGGTATTTCTGCATATCAAAAAGAATTGAGGGGTTCATTTCAGACAGCATTCCCTCAAGCATGTCAAATGAAAGGAAAACCTCATGAATGGCATTTTCACCATTCGACCGGCAACCAGTACATTCCTTTTTATTGTGGTCCATGATCCCGCTGAAAACGGCATTCACCAGTTCATCCTTGTCTGCATAATACTGATAAAGGGTTTTTTTCGACATTCCCAATTGTGCGGCAATATCATCCATTGATACTGACCTGATGCCATACCTGTTAAACAGCTCGTGCGCTTTCAATAAAATACGTTCCTTGTTTTCCATAAATGAGGCGCAAAACTATGGAAACTTTTTTCGTAACCAAAGTTTCCAGCAAATATTTTTTATTGATGAAGCAAATTGATGATGAGTGGTAGCGCTTTACCTTTGTTCAAATTTGATGCATGGCAGAAACAACGGACCAGAAGAAAGGAGTTACCTACGCAAGCCTTCTGCGGTATTTTGTACAGGGCATATTGATCCTGGCACCCATCACCGTTACCGGCTGGCTGTTGTACCAGTTGTTTGAAGCGGTTGATGGAATTTTGAGGCCCTATGTAAATGTACCCGGGCTGGGGTTCATCATTATCATTGTTTTTGTAGTGCTGGTGGGCTGGTTAAGTTCCACCATCCTTATGACCAGCACCCTTAATCTCTTTGACCACTGGCTGGAAAGAACGCCAGGTGTAAAATTCATCTATACTTCTACTAAAGATTTTTTTGGTGCATTTGCCGGTGAGAAAAAAAAGTTTGACAAAGCTGTGCTGATCAATGCGTTTTCGGATGATGTATGGATCATTGGGTTCCTGACCGATTCAGAAATGGAAAAATTTGAGATGGGCGCAGAGCATGTTTCCGTATACGTGCCGCAGGCATATAATTTCGCGGGTCAACTATATATCCTTCCACGGTCAAAAGTGAAAAAGATTGGTCACCTTACCTCCGGCGATGCCATGAAATATGCGGTAACAGGCGGGGTGGTGCATGTTCATGATGAGCGATGAGAATATTGAACAGGGAACAGGGAGTGGTGATTGGTGAAGTTTATTGCCGGGATTCTGATTCTTTTTTTTGATATTGACCATCGGGTTCACCATGAGAAAAATCCTTTGCACCAGGAGAAAAATCCCATGGAGATGTAAAACAAAAAAAACATGTTGCATGTAAATGGAATAATCCATTACATCAACATGAAATACTTATTTACTCTTCCGCTATTATTAGCACTCACCACGAACACCTATGGCTGGGGATTCTTTGGTCACCAGAAGATCAATTATTATGCTGTTTTTCTTTTGCCCCCCGAAATGATGCTCCTGTATAAAAAGCATATTTCATTTATCAGTGAACATGCTATCGATCCTGACAAAAGACGGTATGCCATAGCAGAAGAAGCGCCAAGGCATTATATTGACATAGACAAATACGGCAGCTATCCCTACGATTCCCTGCCACGGTCGTGGGAAGAAGCCATAAAAAAATATTCAGCGGACAGTATTACGAAGCACGGCATTGTACCCTGGTGGATACAGGTGATGCACCGGCGCCTGATACATGCCTTTAAAGAAAAGAACCAGGCAAGGATATTGAAAATCTCTGCAGAAACCGGACACTATATAGCTGATGCCCATGTGCCGCTTCATGCCAGCAGTAATCATAATGGCCAGTATACAGGTCAAAAGGGTATCCATGGCTTTTGGGAAAGCCGGATACCGGAACTGCTGGCCGATACCCAGTGGGATTTTTTTATTGGCAAAGCTGCTTATATCCATGACCCTCTTTTCTTTACCTGGAAAAGAGTGCTGGAAAGTGCTGCGGCATCCGATACGGTCCTTTTGTTTGAAAAAAAACTCACGGAACAATTTCCTTCAGACAAAAAATATGCTTTTGAAAACAGGAACGGCGTACTGATAAGACAGTATTCATCTGCATTCACCAGGGCTTATGATAAAATGATGGATGGAATGGTTGAAAGAAGGATGCGCCAATCCATTTATGCGGTGGCCTGCTTCTGGTACACGGCATGGATAGACGCCGGACAACCCGACCTGGCCCTGCTCAACAACCAGAACTTTACTGAAGAAGAAATGAAAGAATTTGAGGAATTGAACAGGGCATGGAGAAAGGGGGAGATGATGGGGAGGAAGGAGGAGGAGGAGTAGGCGGAGTCTAGAGTCTGGAGTCTGGAGCTCAAAGTTCAAAGTTCAAAGTCGGGTCGTTTACTGTATATAGTTTTCGATAAAACCAATCCCAGGAATTTGAAGAACATCACCGGAAGAAGTACACCGGCTTTACACTTTGAACTTTGAACTACATTTGTTATTCAACTAACAAATGTGACGCAAACCAAAGTAAACATTGCCCCGGGTTCTCCCTTCAGCGGGACATCGGGGATCCACAATTTCGGCGCAGGCCCATCTATCCTACCCCGTGAAGTATTTGAAGAAGCCAGCAGGTCCCTGCTTGATTACAGTGGAACTGGTTTATCAATTCTTGAAATTGGCCATCGTACAAAAACCTTCCAGGCTGTAATGGATGAAGCCCTCGGGTTGTTGAAAGAACTAATGGAACTTGACAGCGAACATGAAGTTCTGTTCCTTCACGGTGGCGCCTCAACGCAGTTCTTCCAGGTACCCATGAATTTACTGGATGAAAAAGCTAAGGCTTCCTATACTGATACAGGCATTTGGGCCACAAAGGCCATTAAGGAAGCAAGGCTGTATGGAAACGTTGAAGTTGCTTGCAGTTCAAAGGATGACAATTACAGGCATTTGCCAAAACAATTTGATGTAGATCCTTCATCTGTTTATTTGCATCTTACCACTAACAATACTGTTTACGGTACCCAGTGGCAGGACCTTTCCTTATTTTATGATAAGCATGTTCCGCTGGTAGCCGATATGAGCAGCGATATCCTCAGCCGCAGGATCGATTTCAATAAATTTGACCTGATCTATGCGGGTGCCCAGAAGAATATCGGATCCGCGGGTGTGAATGTTGTGGTAGTTAATAAAAAATGTCTTGGGAAAGTGAACCGGAAACTTCCCACGATGATGGATTACCGTAATCACATTGAAGCAGGATCCCTGCTGAATACACCACCCGTATTTTCAATCTATATCTGTATGCTAACGCTCCGGTGGTTGAAAAGCATTGGCGGCGTTGATGAAGCGGAAAGAAGAACTGAAGCTAAGTCAAAGCTTTTTTACGAGACACTGGATAATTCCCCGCATTTCAAAGGCACGGTTGCCAAAGAAGACCGCAGTAAGATGAATGCTGTATTTGTAATTGAACATCCGGAGCTTGAAAAAGAATTCATTAGCCTTTGCGAAAAAGAAGGCATGGTTGGTATTAAAGGTCACAGGACAACAGGGGGATTCAGGATATCAATGTATAATGCTTTATCCTTTGAAAGTGTGAAGGCATTGACAGACCTGATGAAATATTTTGCAGCATCGAAAGGATAAAACAGGCGGATTCCCGGTTATTAATCAATATTCAACTCCAATATTCATTTTCCAAATTTGAATACAAGCTCTATTGGCCTGTTACCCCAAAATTTAGAATGAAATATTGACTATTGAAAATTTCCTTGCCTGCTTCCGCCAACATGATAGCTAATGGCCGACATCTAATGACCTTCATCCAATATCTTTGCACCCATGGCAAATATCAAACCCTTCAGGGCTTTACGACCACATAATGAATATGCAGCACAGGTAGCCTCACGGCCTTATGATGTTTTAAATTCTGATGAAGCAAGAAAAGAAGTTGAAGGAAACCTCCTCTCCTTTTTACATGTAACCAAATCGGAAGTAGACCTTCCTAATGATGTGGATGTGCATAGTGAACAGGTATATGAAAAAGCAAAAGAGAACCTTCAGCACCTGATAGACAAAAAAGTTTTATTCCAGGAAGAAAAGCCCTGTTACTATATATACGAACTGGCATGGAAAGGACGTACCCAGACAGGTTTGGTATGTGTTTCATCAGTTGAAGACTATTTCAGCGATGTGATCAAAAAACATGAATTCACCCGCCCTGAAAAAGAAAAGGACCGTATTGATCATATGCGCGCCATCAGAGCACAGACCGGAAATGTTTTTCTTGCCTGCAAAGAGGTAAAAGAACTGAATGATGTGTTTGACCACTGGAAGGACCAACATACGGCAGAATATAATTTCGCGGCCAGTGATGGTGTAACACATGCCATATGGGTGGTAGACAAACCGGCAACTATCGATATCATCACTCATCTGTTCAGGGAAAAGATCCCTTTTACCTATATAGCCGACGGTCATCACCGCGCTGCTTCTGCGGCTAAGGTAAGCCAGCAATTAAAAGACAGTGAAGACGCGAAGTATTTTCTCACAACTATTTTTCCTGCTAATCAATTAGCCATTCTTGATTACAACCGCGTGGCCAAAGACCTTAATGGAATGACTGAAGATGAATTTATTACACGACTGCAACAGGATTTCACCCTGGAAAAAACAGAAGGCCAGTTCAGGCCTGGAGAGTTGCACAAGTTTGGAATGTTTATAAAAGGCCAATGGTACAAACTCACAGCCAAAGAAGGCAGCTATCGAAATGACCCGATCGGCATTCTGGATGTTACCATTTTGCAGGAAAATATTCTGGACAGGATCCTGGCCATTAAAGACCCCCGTACAGATAACCGGGTTGATTTCATTGGCGGCATCAGAGGATTGGAAGAACTTGAAAAGCGGGTAAATAGCGGAGATGTAAAAGTGGCATTCAGTTTGCATCCTGTGAGCATTCAGCAATTATTTGACATTGCAGATAGCGGCAATGTCATGCCACCCAAAAGCACCTGGTTTGAACCAAAATTGAGGGACGGGTTGCTGACGCATGTTATTTGAGTTCAAAGCTTGCCCTGACGCAGGAAGGGTCTAAGTCAATGTACAATAGCAGGATATTTCTTTAAGTGACTTATAGGTTTTTGCTTTCTGCGGCACTGATTTTAATCTCAGAACTAGCCTGTTTTTGACTTTTGACTTTTGAATTTTCACATTTAATAAAAACATTCCTCAATACATTTACCTCCATATGAAATACATATTTTCTCTTTTAACAGGTTTATTTCTTTCTGTAAGCCTGATGGCCCAGGATTCTCCTCTTGAAACCGCACGCGGTTTTATGAATTCCGGTGACTGGGATAATGCCATAATCGTATTGAACAGTGCAATCAAAAATGATCCTGATAACCTTGAATTACAGAAATACCTGATCTTATCATACACATACAAAAGAGATTTTACAAAAGCACTTGACATAGTGGAGCCTTTGATGGACCGTAAAGACCTTGATGTGCAGTCCTACCAGGCTGCCGGAAATGTTTACAGGGCTTTGGCCATGACAAAGGATGGTGAAAAAATGTATAAGAAGGCCCTGAAGAAATTTCCCTCCAGCGGGCCGCTTTATAGTGAGTATGGAGAAATGTTATGGGATAAAGAAGATTATGAAGCAATAGAATGGTGGGAAAAAGGCATTGCAGCCGATCCTTCCTATGGAGGCAATTATTATAATGCAGCCTCTTACTACTACTTCACAAAAGACAAGGTCTGGACACTGATTTACGGAGAGATCTTTGTGAATATGGAAAATCTTACTGAAAGATCTACTGAAGTAAAAAGAATGTTGCTGAGCACTTATAAAGAGAAACTTTTTTCTGATCTGACAGATAAAAATGAAAAGAAGAATGATTTTTCAAAGGCAGTATTACAAACCTACGAGAAACAATCTTCGCTGGTTAGCCGTGGCATCACTATCGAAACCCTTAATATGATCCGCACAAGGTTCATACTTGACTGGTATAATAATTACGCTGCCAAATATCCCTTCCGTCTTTTTGATTATCATCAGCAACTCATCCGGGATGGCATGTTTGAAGCCTACAACCAGTGGTTATTCGGGCCGGTAGATAATCTTTCAGCATTTGACCAGTGGTCAAAGAGTCATGCAGAGACCTATGCAAAGTTTACAAATTTTCAAAAAGGCAGAATATTTAAAATGCCTAAAGGCCAGCATTATAACACGGAGAAGTAGGTAAATACCAAACTATTCTTTTTATCAGACTTATTTATGGGCTTTGAACTACGGCTCATGGTCATTTCAATGAACTTCATTGATATATTGAGCTCCTGTGGACTATGGACTTCTCCAAACTTTTCCATAATTTGGAAGGCAATAGAAAACGATTGACATGACCCATCCCCATAGACTATTTGATTGCCTTGAAGTTCAACTGAAAAAAGGTGGAAACGATGCTACACTTGCTGCAAAGGAAGGCGGGCAATGGAGAAAATACAGCACTGCTGAAGTTAAGGATATCGTGAACCAGCTCAGTGCCGGATTACTGGCCAGTGGCCTTGGAGGCAATGATATGTCTGTTGAGGGCCGCGATAAGATCGCATTGATCTCAAAGAACCGTCCCGAATGGATGTTCCTCGACCTGGCAGTTCAACAGATAGGCGCCATACTTGTTCCATTATATCCAACCATTCATATCAATGATCTTGAATTTGTATTGAATGATGCACAGGTGAAAGCAGTTTTTGTGAATGATGAAGAACTGTTTCATAAAGTTCAAAATGTGAGATCCAGGGTTCCCTCCATAAAAGAGGTTTATAGTTTTGAACATGTAAGCAGTACAGCACATTGGAAAGAACTTTTACCATTGGGTAAGCAGGAACATTTCCAACAGCTAACATCTATTGCAGCAAAGATCACGGAAGAAGATCTTTTCACTATCATCTATACCTCAGGAACAACAGGAACACCAAAAGGTGTTATGTTATCGCACCGGAACATACTTTCCAATGTAATGGCCAGCATGCCATGTTTCCCTCCCGGACAGCACCAGAAAGCACTGAGTTTTCTTCCGCTCAATCACATATTTGAGCGAATGGTGACGTATATCTACCTGTTCAGGAGTACATCTATTTATTATGCTGAAAGCCTGGAAACCATTGGCGACAACCTCAAAGAAGTTCAGCCCAATGTATTTACAACTGTGCCCAGGTTATTGGAAAAGGTCTATGATAAGATCATGGCTAAAGGAAGTGAACTTACAGGGGTAAAAAGAAAATTATTTTTCTGGGCACATGCGCTGGCGGAAAAATTTGAGATCAACAAAGACCTGAGCCTAGGATACAGGATGCAGCTTGCAATAGCCAACAAACTTATATTTAGCAAGTGGCGGGAAGCCCTCGGAAATAATATTCAGTGTATTGTTACAGGCGGTGCTGCCTGCCAGGTGCGACTGATCAGGATCTTTACCGCAGCAAAGATCGTGATCATGGAAGGTTATGGATTAACTGAAACCTCTCCGGTAATTGCAGTAAACCGGTTTCAACCCGAATCGGAACGAATGTTCGGTACTGTTGGTCCGTTGATCGATAATGTAGAAGTGAAGATTGCAGAAGATGGTGAAATACTTTGTAAAGGTCCCAACATTATGATGGGTTATTACAAGCGCCCTGACCTTACCGCAGAAGCTATTCAGGGTGGCTGGTATTATACCGGTGACATTGGGAATATGATTGATAATAAATTCCTAAAGATCACCGACCGGAAAAAAGAATTGTTCAAAACAAGCGGAGGAAAGTATGTGGCACCCCTGCCAGTTGAGAATAAACTTAAAGAATCCACTTTTATTGAACAGGTTATGCTTGTTGGTTCAGAAAAGAAGTTTGTAGGCGCATTGATCGTACCTGCATTTCCGTACCTGCGTGAATGGGCAGAAAAAAATAACATTGGAAACATTTCCAATGAGGAACTCCTGATCCATCCAAAAGTGCTGGCTCTTTACCGGGATCTCATTGACAACTTCAATAAATATTTTAACCAGGTGGAACAGGTAAAAAAATTTGAATTACTGGCCAATGAATGGACAATCGATACTGGAGAGCTCACTCCAAAATTATCATTGAAAAGAAAAGTGGTAATGGAGAAATACAGGGATGCAGTGGAAAGGATATATACTTAGCCGATGAGTATTTTCACAATTCCGGTGAGTATTGTTGAACATGTCGTTGAGACATGCTACTGCATGTCCAGAAAAATATAAGATGACATTGTAGGGCCATGCTATTGCATGGTCTTATTATTAATGGATGTATGCTGCTACTATCGAACCTATGTTGATTTGACATTGCAGGCATCAAATCAGCCATGCTATTGCCGTCCTGTTATTATTGGATGTTTAAGATTCTATTAAAGCTCCATTGATTTTACAATTGCCTGAATACAACATGGCCATGCAATAACATGGCCCTACATTGATCCCCAATATTAAATGGCCTGTCTTGCATTAGCAAGACATTACGGTTAGCTCATAATGCATTTAAAATTGCAGATGATTATTTCTCAATTCCGGTGAGTATTGTTGAACATGCCGTTGGGACATGCTACTGCATGTCCAG
>CAMPIQ010000077.1 GCA_946886475.1 uncultured Chitinophagales bacterium
ATATTATCGGTAAAAGGCCATTCTTTGGCATGGCCCTACATTCTTATTTCTTCTGCTCCTTGTTTGATATGCTTATTCCTTGTTCGATATGCTTATTCCTTGTTCAATATTCAACCCGGCCATGCCGCCGAATGGCCACAACTATAACGGTAATATTATCGGTAAAAGGCCATTCTTTGGCATGGCCCTACATTCTTATTTCTTCTGTTCCTTGTTCGATATGCCCTCCTTTCTTAATCAGCAAATACTTTCTTTAAAATATCACTCGTGCGGGCCATCGGATCTTTTCTAATCTTTTGCTCTTCAAGACTGAGCTGGTGAAAGATCCCATACATGGCCTTTTCTGTTACATAAGCTGCAAGGTCAGGATTCACCTTATCGGAGCTGAACTTATTGTATGTGGTAAAAACTGCATTCCAGTGTTTGGTAGCGTTTACTTTTTCAAGCGAAGCTTCAATCACCGGGCGGAACGCATCTGTAAGGGCAGCGGTGGTTTTATTTTTCAGATAGTGCGTGGCAGCAAAATCACCGCCTCTTAAAATGCCAAGTGCATCCTGGAAGCTCATTTGTTTAACTGCATTCACAAAAATGGGTGCTGCACTTTTTGAAGCATCTTCGGCAGCCCTGTTCATGGAAAGGATAGCATCATCAACCAGTTTACCCATACCAATACTGCGTAATTTCTTTTCTGCTTTTTTTGCTTCCTCTGGCATGAGCACTTTAATTACGGCATCTTTAAAAAAGCCGTCTGCAGCCGATAATTGTTTTGAAGCATTATTGGCACCTACGCTCAATGCCTCTTTCAATCCGCTGATGATATCTTCGTTTGACAGCTTGTTGCTTCCGTTGCTTTTCTGAATAATTTTCGGAACAGAAATTTTACCTGAGGAATCTTTCTTTAAAATGTTTTTGAATTGTGCATTGGAGATAAAACCAAAAGAAACCAGAGAAGTAAGGAGTAATATTTTTTTCATAGAATGGCTTTTATAAAATGTAAAATAGTGATAAAGAATATAAAGCCTAGTTAATTTGGGAGATCACCCGAAATAATACTCCTGATCCGGCACAAATTGCATGAATTACTTTGCCGGATAGAAGAATTACCCCTGCCAGGAGCGGAAAAAACCTATAAATTGAATTGCTCCTCCTGTTTGTGATAAGATTGTTCCGGTTACCCGTTTATCTTTGGACAGACATAGAATATCATAAGCACAATTCGTGTTCTAAAATTCGTGTGATCATTCATGAACAGTATCTGGGAAAATGAAACTTTTTATGCACCGCAGGATGTGCTTATTGCAGGTAGTGGTTTTGTTGGATTATGGTCGGCATTTTATCTGAAGAAAAAACACCCCCGGCTTAAGATCACCATTATCGACAGTGGCCTGATACCAACAGGAGCCAGTACCAGGAATGCAGGTTTTGCCTGCTTTGGAAGTCTTAGTGAAGTTGTATACGATGCCCAGGCCATGGGTACGGACAAAATGCTGCAATTGGTTGAAATGCGGTATAAAGGACTGGAGAAGATCCGTAAACATTTTAAAAAAGATATTGACTTTGACCTGTGTGGCGGATATGAACTGTATGAGGCATCCGGTAAAACAAACAGTGAACAACTTCAGCAAAATATTGAATATATAAATTCAATTTTCAAACCTGTTACAGGAACAAAAAAGACCTACCGCCTGGAGGATGACAAAATAGATTCATTTGGGTTTGGCAAAACAAAGCATCTTGTAAAGAACAACCTTGAAGGATACCTTCATTCCGGAAAACTGGTTCAATCTTTATTGAGCACGGTGCAGGGCATGGGTGTTCAGGTGTTCAACCAGACATCATTAATTGAATTCATTAAAAATGGAAATGATTTTGAATTAAAACTGGCCACTGCCAATGGAAGCCGGTTTTCCATGTTTGCAAATCAACTGCTGATATGCACCAATGCATTTACCAAAAAACTTTTACCAGACCTGGATATCGTGCCTGCACGCGGCCAGGTGCTGCTCACTTCTCCAATTGAAAAGCTGCCATGGAAGGGAACCTTTCATTCGGATGAAGGATTTTATTATTTCAGAAACCTTGGAAACCGGGTTTTACTTGGTGGCGCAAGGAATAAGGCATTTCAGCAGGAAGCAACTGTAGAAATGGAAACCTCTGATTTTATACAGAAAGCGCTTCAACAATATCTTGATGATGTGGCATTACCCCGGTTCAAAGGAAAGTATACCATTGAAATGAAATGGGCGGGTATCATGGCCATGGGTTCTGAAAAAACACCAGTTATAAAAGAAGTCCAGCCCGGCGTTTTTTGTGCGGTGCGGATGAGTGGTATGGGTGTTGCCCTGGCACCGGTGGCTGCACAGGAAGTGATACAGATGATGAGGTGACTATAATTTCACCAGTTTTTTCCTGATCTTCTTATTTCCATTCACCCCCTGAATAAAATACATACCCGGTTTGAATGAGGAAACATCAAGCTTTTGTGTTTTTGAACTTATCAGGACCCTTGATATTTCAATACCATTGAGGTTTACAACCGATAAAGTTTTTCCGATCCAGGTTTCATCAAATTCAAAATTCAACATAACACTGCTGGCAGAGGGGTTGGGATAAATTTTGAATTGTTCATTCACTACCGGCGCTTCCACTACCGGCTCCGGAATGGTAAGATTCCATGGTGTTTTCAATCCATTACTGTTGAGAAATGAATGTCTGGGGCCGCCGTTATTGAACAAGGCCAGCATTCTTTGTTTTTGTCCTTCCGTAAAAAGATTTACACAGGCGTCTGCAGTGTAATCCATGTAATTCATATACATATCCCCGGTGGTAGTTCCGTTATTACAGGAACTCCTGAAACTGGAAGGGCATCCTGAAGTAAAGTTTCCCTGCTTTGGCGTATCATCAACCAGGTCATCGCCACAGTAAGTGTCACCCCAGATATGGCGCAAGCCTAGCCAGTGACCCATTTCATGTACAGCAGTTCTGCCCAGGTGATAAGGTGCACTTACATTGATAGTTCCGAAAGCAGAAGTGTTGATTGCGATCCCGTCTTTTTCAGGAGCACCTCCGGGAACACTGGAGTACCCGAGAATTTGTCCAAGATTACCGATCCATATATTTAAATACTGACGGCTGTCCCAGGCATCATCACCACCCTGAGCAGAAAATTTGATTTTATCATCGGTCTTCCAGTCTGTAACATTTGTTTTCTTACGAATGATGCCAGTTGTAGCCCTGCCATCAGGATCTGCAGTTGCCAGTACAAATTCTATCTGAACATCCGCCGCCAGCTGCCTGAATCTTTCCGGAGTTTTATTGCTGTCAGCATTTCTCCTGCGGAAATCATTATTCAATACATCTAACTGGCTTTTTATCTGTAAATCAGAAATATTCTGCGCATCCGTTCTATATAATACATGCACAACCACAGGAATGCGGATCACATTAGCTTCCCCGCCTTCCATTTTCGCAAAGCTTTGTTGTTTTATAAAATTTTCAACCGCGTTTATTTTAACCGGCAATGATGGGTCAATAGCAGTTTGCTGTTCCAGGTAGATGGAACCGGCACATTCTCTTTGTGCCATTGCCTGTAATGCAAATAAAATGCAGATACCTAATACAAATGTCCTCATAGTTCCAGGGGTTACTGGTATGCATAGGTTTACGGATAACTATGAGCTTTAACCGGATGTTGGAACGAGGTATCAGAATTAAAAAAGAAATTCCCAGGATTTTGGAACTAATTAGGGGGACGGTAGATTAAAATGGAGATTTTTGTAAGGATACGTGGGGAGATGGTTCAAATATAGAAGCCATTTTTTAAAAATCAAAACATTTAGGGTATTTGTTTAACAAAACTCAATTAGGTCATCCCTTATTTTTGTCCGATGAAGCATTCTTCCTTGTTTTTATCTGCCTTATTATCCTTTTTTATTATGGGTTGTAATGACGACGATACAAATAGCAATGATGCCGGAACTGGTTTGCCCCCAATTCCTTCTATCAGCTATACCATTTCTGCTTCACATCCACACGATACTTCTTATTTTACCCAGGGCCTGGAAGTATATAAAAACACCATCATTGAAAGCACGGGCAATTACGGGGATTCAAAGCTTTTGCAACACGATGCCACCACAGGTAAAACCATAAAGGAGGTTATACTCGATGATCAATATTTTGGTGAAGGTGTAACCATATTGAATGATACCGTTTACCAGCTTACCTGGAAAGAAAATGTAGTACTTGTTTATCATGTTTCTGATTTTAAAAAGATAAAGGAGTTCCCCATCAGAGGTGAAGGCTGGGGCATTACCAATGATGGCAAAAATTTGATTGTCAGTAATGGAAGCAGCGACCTGTTTATTTATGAGCCTTCCACATTCAAATTATTAAAGACCATAACAGTAAAGGAAAATGGAAGCTTTGTTCCCAATATCAATGAACTTGAATTTGTAAATGGCTTTATATATGCCAACCTGTGGCAATCCAATAATATTATTAAAATAGACCTCTCCACAGGTAATGTAGTGGGCAAAATGGATCTTTCCGAGATCGCACGCAATGAAAAAGCAATGAACCCTCACGCTGAAGTGTTAAATGGTATCGCTTACAATCCGGCCACTCAAAAATTTTTTGTTACAGGAAAGAACTGGTCAAGGATTTACGAAATGCAATGGATGCATTGAGATGGTTTAAGTTTTATAGTTTGGATTTCTCAATGATGTAAATAAGGGAGCTGCAACGTTTTTTATTGAACAGGCCCGTGATGTTTGATCTTAATCCGCTGATACCGGCCCCTACCCACCTGGTTTTCCCATTTTTATATTTGCTGCTCAGCAAACTGATATAAAAGCTGTCAAACCACATAGGTTTCTCAGCAATGATCCTTAAACCATGCCGTTTCATTAAGGCCTCAATTGATGTTGGCGCAAAATGATAAAGGTGGCGGGGTACGTCATAAGCCGCCCAGAAAACTTTATATATAGAATGGTCGGTAGCCGTATAATTGGGCACTGCAATGAACAATTTCCCATCATGTTTGAGCAATTTTTTGATCTGTTCCATGTACGGATGCAATTCATGCACGTGTTCCAGTACATGCCATAAGGTAATGGCATCAAAACTTCCCTGTTGAAGATTCAGGAATTCGTTCTTATCCTTTAAACCAATATGGAAATCATTTTTTGCCTGCGCTCTTGCTCCGCTATCCGGCTCTATGCCTGTAACCTCCCAGCCTTTTGCCTGCATTGTAGCCAGGAAAGCGCCAACACCTGCGCCCAGATCAAGGATATTGCCTTTCTCTTTTGTATAGGATGAAACCAGTTTTGCTTTCTGGTTCAACGTATACGTTCTTACCTTCTGGTAAAGTTTATTGATAAAGCCTTTACTGGTATTTGTATGGGAGATATAGTCTTCCGACCTGTAATAAGCAGCAATGGAATGTTCATCAGGCACGTTCTGGGTGAACCTGAGCTGGCAGCTGCTGCATAGCCATATAACAAAATCCTGTTTACTTACAGAATGATCTTTTACCGTTAATAGCGGATTGATGGCACTGCTGTTACAAACCGGACAATGCGTATAATGAACCGTATTCATAAAGGGATGCAAAATAAGATATCAAAAAAGGATTGAGATTTTAAACTACAGGATCACCACCTCAATCCGGAAGAAGATGGCTGGAACCCACCCAGATAAAGCAGGGCTAAAATGGCTATAATCCCCATAACAACAATCACCCACCCTATCACCATGATTACAGACCGGCCGGGTTCCGTTTTATTCAGCGCTTCAGCAACCTGCCTGGATGTCATTTGCTGGTCGCCCACCAGCATACTGTGCTCAGCATTTTCTCTGATCACCTTTCTGGCAGGAATAATATTTAGTGATGTGAGATTGATCTGGTAGGCTTCAAACAGGATCTCGCTCGACCTTGACTTTAGCGTACCAAAGCCATTCCACTGAAAAGGTGCCGCTTCAATCCTTTTTTTCAATTTTTCACCGAATAAAATCATTTCGTTGGCGGTTTCGTTTTTTTCAGCCTGAATGGAACTGGCAAAATATTCCGACTGGTGTTCAGATAAATTATACTGTGGATTGTACCTGGTAATATAAAATGGTGGCCTGAACAACTGGTCTGCCACATCCAGTTGTGGTGACTGGCAAACCAGTTCAAAATTTCCTACCCCCGGTATACACACCCGGCCGTACTGAACAAGATATTTGGTAAAAATGGATAACACTTTAATTCTTTTGAGCGAACGAAAATACAACTCCGCCCAAAAAGTTGAAGCCATAAACCGGATATTGGTTCCAGCGCTGGTATTCTTTATTAAAAATATTATTGAATTGCGCCCATAGTTTTATGTTTTTCACCACCCTGAATTCAACACCGGCACTCAGGTCCATGGCGGCAGGCAGGTTTTTTCTGCCATCCTTTGTATTTGACCAGGGACCGTCAAATGCATACAGGATGCTGTTCACATACAGGTCTTTCAATACCTGTACCTTCATGGTGGTTTTCCATTCAAGCGGCAATAATCCCCAGGCTTTGTCATGATCTTTCAATTTAAACTGGTTCAGGCTTAAATTGGATACCACAGAAAATTTTTCTCCAACCGTATATCCCAGTTCTCCGCCTATATTAAAAACCCTGAGTTCAGATTCTTTCATGGAAACAAATGATTTACCATAGGCGGTATCATTTACAAACAAAGGCTGGTTATTCAAAATATTCATGGCAACCTTTGCACTATAATTGAAGTGATCACCCACTGCTCCTTTAATACCCGCGTATCTTTCTTCAACCCAGGTATTATAAACTGTTTCAGGTGCATAGATCCATGGATTCATGGAAGCCTGGTACTGGAATCCCGAATTGCGCATCTGACCTGTCCAGCCCAGCTGGAAAGAGAAATCAAGGTCCCTGGCATTAAACTCCATCATCACATTGGGAAAAAGCTTAAATGCCCCATTATCCCATGATGGCCTGATACCAGCCTGCACATTTACGTTAGACTGCTTAAAAAAGAAGGAAGGTGAAAAAGCAAAATAATTATTGCCAACAGTGGCGCTGTTTCCGGGTTTATAACGGGATAGGCTACCCGTAAAAGCAAGTTCCACCGCAAATTTTTCTCCGATAGATTTTTGAAGCGGCAGGTGCAAATAACTATTGGTTTCAGAATTACTTAACTGATCGTGGAACAGATCAACCCTCACCTCGGGAGCGTAGGATAGTCCAAATTCAGTTTTATTGATATTCCTGAAGCTGGCCCTGCTTCTCCAGGTCTGATATCTTACTTCGGTAGAATCAATGGGAAATACAAGGGTTTTTGGTTCAAAGCCATATTTATTATAGATCTCCTGGAATCCGCCAAACCTGATATTCCATTCCATATTCTTTGCAGCCTTAAAGAATGCCGTCAGGTCAACGGAACTGTTGCTATAATCCTGCAATGGGATCCTGCCTTTTGATGAATGGTGTTTGGCATAAATGTTCAGTCCTGCATTTTTACCATCCCCAAATGAAATTCCTGCCTGGGCATAGGGTGTTTTAAGGCTTCCGTATCCCACCTTTACATAACTTTCATTTGACCAGTTACCGCCACTATCCACCTGCAGGGCAAGGGGCTTGAGTGAACCTGGCTGAAAAGTAAAATTCAGGTTCTGGTTTGGTATCTGGTATTGCAATGTTGGCCTGGTGGTATCAGAAACCGGAGGCGTTGCATTGAAATTGATCTTGGCAGCTTCCTTCAGGCTTGGCTTAAAAGTGGAAGTGATATTCACTCCTCTTTTTCCTGGCGTATCCTGCGCTGATAATATTGTTGCCGTTAAAACAAAAAATGAAAGTAGGATGGCAGATCTCATATGATTGATTGGGCTGTGCTTACAAAAAATAAAATGGGTTACTGGTTTCATTCTTCTCCGTTTACTTTACTGTTCCTGTTTTCTTCTTCAATTACTTTATCAAGTTTGGACTGTGCTTCAGCTTTCAGTTCGGCATTCAGGCTGTTCTCCACTACGCTCTGAAAAGTTGCTTTGGCATTGAAATAATCCTTTTGCCTGAAATAAACATCTCCCAATAATATATATGCTTTGGTTACCCACCAGTCGTATGAGCCTGATTTGTTGATGACCTCAAATCCGGCTTTTTCAGCATCAGTAAGCCTGCCGGTCATAAGCCAGGTATTGGCGATCTCGTACCGGGCCTCTGCTGCAAGCGCTGCTTTATTTACAGCAACCACCTGTTTAAAGGAATTGATAGCCACATCATATTCCCCACTGATCTGAGCTGATTTACCAATAGCCATATTGGCCAGGGACTTATCGTCAACACTACTTCCTTTTTGGGCTATCAGGTCTTTTGCATTGGTTACCGCATCACTCCATTTTTGTTGCTGGTACTGACTTCTAAGTAATCCACGCATGGCTTCCAGCCGGTTTTCCTGACTTGCCGTTACCTGTTTGAGCTGGGCATAATATTTTTCCGCTTCAGCATAATTCTTTATCTCAAAAAAATAGATCCTTGCGGCCTGCAATATGGCCCTTTCAGCAAATTCGTTTGGCGCTCTTTCTGCAACTATGCCATAACTGCTTAATGCATTGGTCCAGTCCTTACTGGTTCCATAAATCTCAGCACGGAAATAATTGGCATCGGTTGAATAACTTCCATTGGGAAAACGCTGCAGATAATTATTGAATGAATTCAATGCTGCACTCATATTACCATTATCATATTGTATGGCAGCTGCGGCAAATGTGAGTGAGTCTTCTGTGTTTACAGACAGCGGTTTGCCTGCCTGCCGCGCTGCTTCCGCATAGGCATCCGGCCTTCCCTGCTCTAAATAAAGAACCCGGAGGTTATTCAGCGCAGATTCAGCCTCAGGCGAATTTGTATAATTTTTCAGGATATGCGTGTATTGCGCTACTGCATTATCAATGTTGTTTGAATTATGATAAGCCACTCCAAGTTTTAAATAGGCCTGTGGCTTCAGGCTGGTATTGCCGGTTGCACTGATAATATTATTCAGGTAAGGCATGGCCTCGCGGAATCTTTCATCGGAAAGATAGGTATTGGCAATTTCCATATTGGCATCTCCCACCAGGCTTGACTGTGGAAATTTGCGCATCATGGTATTGAGCAGATTTATTTTTTCGGTTGGATTGGTGATGCCTGCTATCATGGCCTTTTGAAATGTTGCATAATCTTCGGCCGGCCAGGAAAACCTGATCACATTGTCATACATGGTCTTAGCCTGCACATAATTCCTGCTCATAAAGTTCACATCCGCTGTTCTTATATATGCATCCTGAGTGAGGGGATCGGAGCTTAAAGAAACATTAGTGGCCAGTGGCTCAAAGTATGTTTTTGCTACAGGATAATTTTCCTTGCGGTAATAAGTATAACCCAGATTGTATTTTACATTCCTTGCATTGGCCTCACCCGATGTGGGAGCTCCTGCATTCAGGTAAGCATGATAGTACCTGATGGCATCGTCAATATTGTTATCCCTGTAGGCCAGTTCTCCTTTCCAGAAATTGACAAAAGGCAGTATGGCTGCATTGTTGGGATCTTTCAAGGCCCTGTCAAGCATGGCATCTGCTTCTGCCAGGCGCCCATCATTGATTAGTTCTGTAGCACGGCCATACAGTATTCTTGGCATTAACCTTCTTACACTGGCTGATGGAGACTGAATACCTTCCAGCAAGGTAAGGGCGTCGCGGTAATTATTTGTATTGGCCAGTGCACCAACCAGCAATTCAACCGCTTCATCCCTGTACTGGGTAGAAGGATAATCATTTAAAAAACTGCGAAGGCTCTTTAATGCTTCATCCTGGTAACCGAGTTCATAAGAAAGCTTGGCATAATTGAATCTTGAGATCTCTCTTTGTACCAGGTTGCTGTTATTAGAAGCACTAAAAAGAAATGCATTTCTTGCGTTGGCTTTCTGATTGGTTTTCAGATAGGAATCTCCGAGGAGATACATAGCATGCTGGCTCAGCGAATCTTCCTTGCCACTTAATTGTTTGAAGCCTTCAATAGCTTTTCCATACTGGCTGGTTTGATAATAGGCATAACTCAGTTCATAAAGGTCTTCACGCCTCACTTTTGCAGAACGGTTCACATAATCACTAAGATAGGTTGCGGTTTTTGCCCAGTCCTTTTTCTCAAAATATGCATGACCAAGAAGTTGTTTCAGCTCGAGGTCATAATATTGTGTTTGTCCTTTCTGGATCTTATTTTCGGCGTAAGCAATGGCTTCCTCCTTTCTTCCCTGCACATAATATATCTGGGCAATGTAAAATGGAACGATCGACTCATATTGCGGTTCATTTTCAACCACCTTAAAACTTTCAAGCGCTTCCCCGTAATTACGGTCGCGAAAGGCAATGAATCCATAATAATAATTGGCATCTATATAATTGGGATCATCCGTTACCTGCCGTATGGCATCCAGCAGGGGCCTGGCATCAGCAAACCTCTGCATGGTGAAATAGGAATAACCCTGGTGAAATTTCATATCAGCCACTTCACGGTTATTGAGATTGGCGATATTAGCCTGTTCATACAAGCCCACCGCATCAGAAAACCTTTGATTGCGGAAATAAAATTCAGCCAGGTGAAAGCTCATCATCTGGACGCGGGCATTATTTTTTACGATCTCTATAAATTCAAGCGCATCATCTTCGGCCTTGTCTTCATTCTGCATTAACGCACTGGCAATTGTATAATACCGGATCTCCTGGGAAACAACGGGATTGTTTACTTTATCGGTTTCCTTCAGTGATTGTTGCAGTTCTTTCAAAATCGGATAGGCCAGGTTGTATTGACCTTTCTGAAAGTATTCTTTTGCTTCATTGAACTTTTCCTGCGGATCATTAAAATGATAGGTTTTCTGGGAAAAACAAAAGAATGAGAAAGCAGAGAACAGGAGCGGTAACAGAAGTTTCTTCATAAGAGGTCCTTTAACCGTTGGGTGCATAACGTTGTAAAGATTCTAATTATTTTAAGGGCGGCCAAACATCATTCCAAAGAACGTCACAAAATTAAAACAGCCGGGAACGTTTAACAAAATAACTGCAAATGATGCACTTCATTTGATTTTGACGTAAACTTGCGGCACTTATTTAAAATATCTATGAAAAAATTATTCAACACCAGGGTTTCCGACAATACTTTTTCTTTTGCCATGCTTCTTTTTCGGTTAGGCATCGGCGGTTTAATGTTAGTGAACCACGGATTCGATAAGATCAAACACTTCAGCCAAAAGTCAAACAGCTTTGCAGATCCTTTGGGCATTGGTTCTACCACATCCCTTTCACTTGTAGTTTTTGCAGAATTCTTTTGCGCGGCCTTTGTCATTCTTGGATTGTTTACGCGGCTGGCTTCCATTCCGGTTATCATTGCCATGTCCTTTGCTTTCTTCAGTGCCAATAAAATGAATTATTCCAAATCCGGTGGTGAGCTGGCCTTACTCTTTCTTGTTGGCTTTACCGTGATCCTTTTGAATGGCCCCGGCAAGGTGAGTCTGGACAGGCTTATTGGAAAATAGTTGGAGAGAGCGTTCAAAGTTGAAAGTTTAAAGTTCAAAGTCAGTGTACTACAGAATTAAGTTGTTTATAAATAACATCATTTATAAGTTATAAATCATAGAACTGAAACGACCCGACTTTGAACTTTCAACTTTGAACCCGGACTCCCTGACTCCGGACTTCTCCTACACCCTCCAGTAATCCGGCCGCCAGTTCCTGATCAATTTTTTGATCTCTTTGTTACCCAGATTTTCTTCTGCGGCTTTTTGTGCAAGGGATGGGAATTCCTCATCTGATGCAAATCTCAGGGCAATCACCTGCCTGGTGGTAAGGCGCGTGTCCAGCCTCTTTCCTGTTAGTATGAAATAACGCAGGCTTTCTTCCGCCCTGATGGCCCTGTCCTGCGCCCTTAATGCAAATGACCTGCCGTGTATATACAAACTGCAAAGGATGATCATTACCAGTACAAGTAATAAAGCATCGTAATAATTGGCTTCAGTACTGTAAACAAGGTTCCAGATGGCTCCGAATATCAATACCAGCAAAGCAGGCAAAGTAAATCCGTGATACCAGGGAACAAGTCGCGTATGGTTCTTATAATTCTGTGTTTTCATTTCTTTTTATTTATAGTTTATTGGATGCGGGTTGATACCTGTTCCGGGAAGTACTTCAATTCGCTCCTATTTCAACTGATCGAGCACCAGGTACATTTTCTTCACCAGTGAAGAAGAGGACCCGTTATAATTATTTACCAGGAAAGAAAATATGTATTCCTTCCCGGATGCGGATGTATGGTATCCGCAAAAACCTTTCACACCACTGATGGTACCGCTTTTCATTTTCATGTTATTGAATTCAGGAAAACCATGGTAATAACTATTGAACCAGGGTTGCTTTGCGGCATATTGAAGAATGGCCACCTGCGCATGTGTGGTGGTGCGGTTCAATGGAGAAAGACCCGAACCGTCATGCAGATTCAATTCTGTTTTGCTGATGCCCATATTTTTTTTCGACCAGAAATCACGTACAAGGTCCGCACCGTTTTCCGTGCTGGCTGTTTTTGAATCCTGCGCTGCCATGGTCTTCACAAGTGCTTCGCCATAAAGATTGATACTGCGTCTCAAAAACCAGTAACTGATGCTGTCTAAAGGCGGTGATGTTTCCGTATGAAAATATTTGATCTCCACCTGTTTTGAAAATTGTGTATTCAGGTCTGCAGCTCCCCTGTTTTTATTTTGTATTCCATTTTTTATCAGCGAATCGCTGATGGTTTCTACAAACTGCCTGCTTCCTGATGGCATGGCACCTGAAATGGTGAAGCTTTTTTCACCAGCGGGTATGGTACCTCTGACCACCGCATGTGAACTGCCCACCGGAAAATAGATATAGGCGTTGTCGCCCGTGCCCTTTGCTGCTGCAGTTGCCATGGATCTGATCTCATAATTATATAAATAAGGAACTGTTTTTACAACTTTCACTTCAGCACCTTTTTCCTCACCTGATCTCAACACCAGGTCGTACTGGTTCTCCCTCCAGTTAATGATGCCAGCACCGGCGCCATAATAATTCCCTATATCATCCCATACCCATCCACCAGGAATGGTTTCCGCTTCCCAGTTATTATTATCAAGAATAAATGAAGTAACATTCAGGATATTCTTTTCCCGCAGGGCACTGAGTAATCTATTCATCACCGATGACTCGGTAGTATTGGGCCAGCGCCAGCTTCCAAGGGTCGGATCTCCCGAGCCCCGGATGTAAATTCCATTGTTGGATTGATGATCATTCAAGTATTCATAATATCCAAATTTTGTCTGGTAGCGAAAATCTTTTCCAAGCAATTCATATGCTGTTGCAGCGGTTATGATCTTTTGGGTGGATGCAGGCGCCAGCCCAATTTGAGCGTTCTTATCAAACACCGGTTGGCCTGTTGCAGCATCTACCACATACAATGATGCCATTGCATTTTTCAATTGAGGATCTGATGCAAAGACCGCATAAGCTTTTGCAAGTTTTGAATGAATGGACTGGGCTCCGGAGGTAAATACCATAATGGTGAACAGGAAACAGGCAAAGAATCTTTTCATGGCTTCGTACATTGCGTTAAAATTAAGTGTTTCATACATGAAAGATGTGAATGCTTCTATAATAACCATTGGTGATGAACTATTGATTGGACAAACCATTGATACCAACAGCGCGTTCATTGGACAGGAATTAAATAAGATCGGGATATGGGTGAAGAAAAGGATTGCTGTAGGAGATGTAAGAGAAGAAATTCTTGGTGTTTTAAAAGCCGAGGCAGATGAAAACGATATCATCATCATAACCGGCGGACTCGGACCAACCGCTGATGATATAACCAAACCAACGCTATGCGAATTCTTTAATACCAGTCTGGCAATTGACGGGGAAGCATTGCGGAATGTAACTGATATCTTCACAAAGATTGGCCGGCCACTGATTGAACGCAATCTCAGGCAGGCCGAAGTGCCTTCCAATTGCATTGTATTGCAAAATAAAAGAGGAACCGCGCCAGGAATGTGGTGGGGACCGGAAAGAGACAAAGAACGGGACAGCTTAAATAACAGCTCCACTATTTTTATATCCCTGCCCGGAGTACCCCACGAAATGAAGGGTCTCATGACAGACAGCGTCATACCCAGGCTGAAGGAAGTACTGGAACTACCGGCCGTATTGCATAGAACATTACTGACCTCAGGCATTGGAGAATCCATGCTTGCAGAAACCATTCAGGAATACGAAACCCATTTACCCCGGCATATAAAACTTGCCTACCTGCCGGCATATGGATTGGTAAGACTGCGGCTTACTGTAAGAATGGATCATAAAGAAGAAGCTCACAAAGAGATCGACCGGTATTTTAATTTATTAAAACCCCTGATTACAAATTGGATCGTGGCTGAAGAAGACATCCCAATTGAGGAAGCCGTGAGCAGGTTATTAAGATCAGGAAATAAAACAGTGGCTACTGCAGAAAGTTGCACAGGAGGATATATTGCCCATCTGCTTACCTTCATAGCCGGCGCTTCTGATATCTATAATGGTTCGGTTGTATCATATGCCTATGAAGCCAAGGAAGACCTGCTCCATGTAAAACGGTCCACCCTTGACCAATGGGGTGCGGTAAGTGAACAGACAGTGAAAGAAATGACTGAAGGCATTTTAAAAACAATGAAAACGGATTATGCCATTGCCACTTCGGGGATCATGGGCCCTGGTGGAGGTACGCTGGAAAAACCTGCGGGTACGGTATGGATAGCGGTGGGCAATCACCGGAAAATCAAAACCCTCAAAACTTTCTTCCGGTTCGACCGGAAAAGAAATATTGAAATGACCGCACATACGGCACTAACCATGCTTTACAGGTTTATTCAGGAGCAGGAAGTCTAAAGTCCGCATTAAGTGCGCAATCCTTATTTTTGGCCCGGAATAAATAGTTCAAAGTCGGGAGTTAAAAGTCAGGATTTCAAAGTCAGGAGTTCAAAGTTCAAAGTCAGTGCATTAAATTCTGAACTTCCTCATCTATTGAAACAGTGACTTTGAACTTAGAGGGAACTTTGAACTTTGAACCTGGAACTATGAACTTAAAATTCACATATGGCAACTGTTGACCTGGTAATGCCTAAGATGGGCGAAAGTATTATGGAAGCTACCATTCTAAAATGGCATAAACAACCTGGCGACCAGGTGAAGATGGATGAAACTGTGCTGGAGATAGCTACCGATAAAGTAGACAGCGAGGTTCCATCCACTGCCGAGGGAGTGATCGCTGAGGTTTTGTTTAATGTGAATGATGTAGTTCCCGTTGGAACTGTTATTGCAAGGGTAAAAACTGGCGCCGCTGAATCAAATAACGGCACACAACCCTCGTCTGTACCTGTACAGACAAAGGATGTTCCCATACAGGAAGAAAGTTTCCAGGAGCCGGTTTCAACAGCTTCGCATCATTACACAGCCGCACCCTCACAGGGGCAGGTGAATGGAAGCCGTTTTTATTCGCCCCTGGTTTTAAATATCGCGGCCCAGGAAGGTGTTAGCATGTCGGAGCTGGAAAAAATAGCGGGCACCGGAAATGAAGGCAGGGTCACTAAAAGAGATATCCTACAGTTTGTACATGATAAGCGATCCGGGAAGGCTGAAATATCCAGGCCCGCGGGTCAGCGTCAGGAGCAGCAGCAAAATATGGTGATCCCCATGGAGAAAGTTGAACCATCACGTGAGGTGGCTGCCTATACCGGAAATGTGGAGGTGATTGAAATGGACCGCATGCGGAAAATGATTGCGGAACATATGGTGAGGAGTAAACACACAAGTCCGCACGTAACTTCTTTTACGGAAGCTGACGTCACAAATCTTGTGATGTGGCGCAATAAGGTTAAAAAGGAATTTGAAAAAAGAGAAAATACAAAGATCACCTTCACCCCTCTTTTTATTGAGGCCATTGTGCGCTGTATCAAAAAATTCCCATTGATCAACAGCTCACTTGAAGGCAATAATATCATTGTAAAAAAAGATATCAATATTGGTATGGCAACTGCACTGCCCACCGGTAACCTGATTGTACCGGTTATCAGGAATGCAGACCAGCTCAACCTCGTTGGACTGGCCAAGCGGGTGAATCATCTTGCCGACAGTGCACGGAACAGTAAATTAAGACCGGAAGATATTGCCGATGGCACTTTCACCTTAACGAATGTAGGTACATTCGGAAGTTTGATGGGAACCCCAATCATCAACCAGCCACAGGTAGCCATACTCGCGGTTGGCGCCATCAAGAAAAGACCGGTAGTGGTAGAAACCCCACATGGTGACAGCATTGCCATCAGGCATATGATGTATTTATCTATGAGCTACGATCACAGGATCGTTGATGGAAGCCTGGGCGCTACCTTCTTAACTGCAGTAGCACATGAGCTGGAGAATTTTAATGGAGAAAGAGAGTCTTAGTGCGGTTCAAAGTTTAAAGTTTAAAGTTCAAAGTTCAAAGTTCAAAGTCAGTGAACTAAATGCGGGGAGTTATTCCAGA
>CAMPIQ010000078.1 GCA_946886475.1 uncultured Chitinophagales bacterium
GGAAAAGAACTTTATCAGATCATCCAATGCAGCATCAGCCGAAGTAAAGAAAGCCATTGAAGAGAGTTATAGCCGTTTACTTAAATCATCAATAGAAAATGAATTCAGACTTCTTAGCAAAGGCAGGGCCGATGAAGAGGCCATCAATGTATTCACGGAAAACCTGAGGCAGTTATTGCTGGCCTCACCGCTGGGCTACAAAAAAGTGCTGGCAATAGACCCGGGTTATAGAACTGGTTGTAAAGTGGTATGCCTGGATGCGCAGGGTAACCTGGTTCATAATACTGCTATTTACCCGCACCCTCCCCAAAACCAGTGGCAGGAAAGTACGGTGGAGTTAAAAGCACTGGTTGCCAGATATGAAATTGAAGCTATTGGAATTGGCAATGGAACCGGAGGAAGAGAAACCGAACAAATGGTAAGGAGTATTGATTTTGGAAAACACGTTGGCATTTTTCAGGTGAATGAAAGCGGTGCTTCCATTTATTCTGCATCTGAAGTAGCGAGAGAAGAATTCCCTGATCATGATGTAACGGTAAGAGGTGCCATCAGCATTGGGAGAAGGTTGTTGGACCCACTTAGTGAATTGGTGAAGATCGATCCGAAATCAATAGGTGTTGGCCAGTACCAGCATGATGTGAACCAGGTAAAATTAAAACAAGGCCTTGACCGCGTAGTGGAAAGTGCTGTGAACTTTGTTGGTGTTGATGTAAATACCGCATCTAAGCATTTGCTTCAGTATGTATCAGGCATTTCTCCAACCCTCGCTGCTAATATTGTACAATACCGCCTGCAGAATGGTCCTTTCAAAACAAGGGAAGCATTCAAAAAGGTGCCCCTCATGGGACCCAGATCATTTGAACAGTGTGCCGGGTTTTTGAAAATTCCTGATGCTGAAAATCCATTGGATAATTCTTCGGTTCATCCCGAACGGTACGCGCTTGTACAACAGATGGCAAAAGATGTACAGGCATCACTGGAGGATCTGATCAAAACAGCAGCATTGAGAAAACAGATCAACAGAAAGAAGTATATCGATGAAACAGTTGGTGAATTTACCATAGAAGATATTTTGAAGGAACTTGAAAAGCCGGGCAGGGATCCCAGAAATCAAATTGAGGAATTTCAGTTTGAAGCTTCTATCAAAACGATGGAAGATGTAAAGCCTGGAATGCAGGTTCCCGGAATTGTAACCAACATAACCAACTTCGGAGCATTCGTTGATATTGGGGTAAAGCAGGATGGACTGGTTCATGTTTCCCAACTGGCAAACAGGTTTGTTTCAGATCCTAATGAAGTAGTAAAGCTGAATCAAAGAGTGATGGTAACCGTAACTGAAGTGGATGTGGCAAGAAAGCGGATTGCACTTACCATGAAAGACCCGCAAAGTTCGAATACCGGAACACGGGATATAAAACCGGAGAAGCAACCCCGGTTGAACAGGAAGCAGGAAAGCCTGAATCCATTTCAAAATAAGTTGATGGAACTAAAGAAAAAATTCAAAGATCAATAGTAAGAATGGTTAAACATCACTATTGTCCTGCTGATTTCTTCATCCTGACTGACAGATACCTGTCCAGTAGGAATAGCCCGAGAATAACGTTCAGCATCATGAATACATTCATTAATGTGCTGTCAAACATCTGGCTGTAATTAATTTTATTCAGATCAATTCCAAGGGTTGAAGAAGCATCTGTGCCGGCAGACCAGTCAATTTGTGCAATACCATAAATGAGTATGCCTGCAAGCATGGTTAAAAAGAAAATTCCAATGCCCCAGATCACTTTATTATTGATATATTTTTTGGTTGCCGGCGCAATGTGAAATTTTGCTATTTCTTCCATTACATTCCTTGTAAACCTCATTGAAGGTTGTTCAAGCTCAATCAGGTTAATGGTTTGGTGCACATCCATCAATTCTGCATATTTTGATTTCCATTCGGTATTCCCGGCAATGAGTTTTTCTATAACAGGTATTTCATTTTTATTTATCTGTCCATCAATATATGCCCATAGCCTCTGTTCCATTTGCTCATCAGATGATGGAAGACTGTTATCGTTGCTCATATTTTCCATTTAATCATTATAAATTTTTCGATTCTTCCGGATCAATAAATGTCTTTTATTTCCGAAGGGAAATATTTTTCCATCTTTTCCTTCAGCCTGCCCCTGGCCCTGTGTAATTGCACCTTCACCGCATTTACTTCTTTACCCATTATCTGTGCAATTTCTTCCAGTGTTTGCTCCCCTTTATAAAAAAGCGAGATCACCTGCGCATCATCGGCACTCAAAAGTTTTATAGCTTCATTAACCATGGCAACCCTGCTTTTTTGCTCAACCTGGTTGGCATTCAATCCTCCATCTATATTATCTGCTCCTGCAAAAACATGCTCATCATCGAGCGATTGAACATCAACCTTCTTTTTCCTCAAAAAACTAAGACAACTTGTGGTTGTAACAGTATAAAGCCATGTACTGAATTTGGACTGTCCCCGGAAATCTGCCAGTGACCGGAAGGCCTTTATAAAAACATCCTGAGCCACTTCTTCCGCATCTTCCCTGTTTTTTATATAACGCAGAGAGATGGTAAAAACAAAGTTGCGGTAACGGTCCACCAGTAGGGCATAAGCCTGCTGATCGCCTTTTAATACCTGGGCAATTACCTCTATGTCGCCGGTTTCAGTGTGCATTCTACAGGTAAGACTACGGATTTTATGTGGAGGTTACAAGGGGAGTGGATAGCTGTTGGCTGTTAGCCTTAAGCCCTTCAATCCGAACCTTTACTTCATATAAATTTATACGAAGTAAAGGGTTTGTAACGGCAGCCATCTGCAGGCCATGTAACTTCTTTATCAGACCGGTAGTCATATACCTTGTAATCTTTTTAAAAAATCTTTCAAAAACCTGTAACCGCCTTTCATCAGCCGTAGTCAGATAGAGAAAGAACGAACCAGACTTTTAAATTATAAATTTTGATTTTATGCAAGGTCCAGAAGTTTTAATCCCCATTACCATCTTTGCAGGTGGATTCGCAATGATTTTCGGCATCTATTATCTCAGAACCAAGGAAAACCTGGCCATGGTTGAAAAGGGTATGAACCCAAAAGATAAAATGCATCGTCCCGCTCCATTCAGAAGTCTTAAACTGGGACTGTTGTTATTGGGCGCAGGTCTCGGCCTGTTGTTAGCTTATATCCTGGATATAAACATGCGCACAGAAACCAATCATGAACATCCACCTTTATATTTTGCTTTGATCGCTATAGGAGGCGGGCTTGGATTGATATCTTCTTATTCTATTGAAAGAAAATATTTGATGGACAAACCGGAAAAAGAATAGAATATCAGGCAGTAATAGGAATTGTTGAAGTAAGAATACTGCCGGTGCGGTATACCTGCTTCAACTTTTTTTTAATTTTTGGATTCCAGATTGCTCGTGGTTTATTCAAAAATCCCTGTTCCCGGCCGGTATTCTTATTTGCTTAAAATCTCTTTTGCCTTGATCACAGCAGGATCATATTTATTAAACACCTGGTAATAACCTTCTGTTCTCCATTTAAGCCGGGCGATATAGGCTTTGATCTGGTCCTGGATATTCTGTTTATCTTTTTCTGGTATATTTCGGAGATTGATACTGTCCCTGATAGCAAAATTCACCAGTTTATTCCATGCATCTTCTGAATTCTGGTATCGGGCAGAGAAGTCGGCAGGGGTCTTAAACTTATCAAAGGTTTCCGAGTTGTTGATATAGTACTGATAAACAAAATTATTGAACCTGCCATCCAGGTACAATCTGGTTACACTTCTTGTATAAACGCTGGTGTCGATCGGTACAAAAACATCCGGCACAATTCCACCGCCTCCGTACACCAGGCGGCCTCCGCTTGTTTTATATGTTTTCTGGTTTTTATTGAAATGTATGGAATCGGCTGAAAATAATTCACCTTGTTCGTACCTGTCAAAAATATCGTGCAGGTATTCCTTTCTGCCTTTATCATAGGGTTTTTGAATGCTCCTGCCGGAGGGTGTATAATATCTTGCAATGGTTAATCTGAGCACTGAACCATCGCTTAATTCATAAGGTGCCTGTACCAACCCCTTTCCAAAAGTTCTTCGTCCGATGATGGTGGCCCGGTCCCAATCCTGTAAGGCGCCGGCTATGATCTCACTGGCACTGGCGGTTAATTCATCTACCAGCACAACCAGTCTGCCTTCTTCAAACAAACCAGCCCTTCGTGCTTTATATTCCTCCTTCTCTACATTGGCGCCTTCCGTGTAAACTATAAGTTTATCGCTATCCAGGAATTCATCTGCCACATCTACCGCCTGTTTAATGTATCCGCCCCCGTTTCCCCTCAGGTCAAGGATGAGTTTTTTTAATCCCTGTGATTGCAATCCTTCAAGGGCATGCATGAACTCTCTATAGGTAGGTTCAGCAAATTTATTGAGCTTGATATACCCCGTTACATTATCGATCATATAAGATGCATCGAGCGATGAAAGCGGTATGGTGCCCCTGATCACTTCCTTGAACTGCGTAGTGTTTTTACGGAGAATGGTGAGTTTCACCTTGGTACCATCTTCTCCCCGGATAAGGTCCCGGATATCAGGTCCTGCTCTTTTGCCAACAATGGAAGAATCGTTCACGCCAATGATCTTATCACCTATCTGTAATCCGGCAATATCACTTGGACCATCAGGGAAAACATACAACACGTGAACAGTATCATCAAAAATGTTGAATTCCACCCCAATGCCTTCAAATTTTCCTTTCAATACTTCCTGCTCCCTGCTAACATCCGATGCAGGTATGTAAGCGGAATGGGGATCCAGGTTGCTCATTACTTCATTAATGGCTTTGTCCTGGATGGTATCAATGCTTACATTGTCAACATAATGGTTTTTGATCCGGTCAAGCGCCTCCTGTAAGGAACTTCTCCGGTCGCGTTTAAAAAAATCGGTATTTCCCGTTTGCTTGTGAAGCATGAACCCAAAAGCCATTCCGGCTATCATTACTACCGAAAAAATAAGGGGAAGCCAAACCTGTAATTTTTTATTCCTCATCCTGCCTTTACTTTGTATAAGATTGCAAAATAGCAGTTTTGATAGAATGATTACTATTTCACAGGATATTTCAACAATATATTAAGCGTAACCACATGCCAGTGATCTTACTAGCAGACAGCGGCGCCACTAAAGCAGAATGGTGTCTGGTGTCAGGAAGTAAAAAAAGAACCATATTTACCCAGGGCATCAGCCCCTATTTTTTAAATACAGGCCAAATAACAACGTTATTACAGGATGAACTGGTTAGAAAACTGAAGAATATACATATAGATCATATATATTATTATGGCACCGGTTGTGCCAATCCGGAAAATGCAAAAAGTGTAAAAAAAGCCCTGCAAAAGGTTTTTCCGGGAGCCAGGGTAGAAGTTCAAACCGATCTGATGGCTGCAGCCCGTTCTGTTTGCGGAAAGGAAAAAGGAATTGCCTGTATTTTGGGTACGGGATCCAATTCCTGTTTTTATAACGGAAAGAAGATATCAGGGAATAGCCCGGGACTTGGATACGTATTGGGGGATGAAGGTTCGGGAGCCTACCTGGGTAAAAAGGTGATTCAATATTACCTGTATAATACATTTGATGAGGACCTGCGTGCCCGTTTTGATGCAAAGTTCGTAACCACCCCGGTGGAAATACTTGATAACGTGTATAAAAAGCCAATGCCAAACCGTTACCTGGCCACCTATACCATGTTTCTGGCAGAAAACCGCGGGCATTATATGATTGAAAATATCATTGAAGATGGATTAAATGATTTTTTCTTTCAACATTTGTGCAAATATCCTGAAATATGGAAGTGTCCGGTTCATTTTGTAGGAAGTGTTGCTTTTGGTTTTAAGGATGTGATCAAAGACCTCTGCAGCAGTTACGAATTTGATCTGGGTACGATTCTTAAAAATCCAATGCAGGGATTGGTGAAATATCACGGTGGGTAACTTCCCCTAATACCTGGGGTCAGCGAAAAATAAAAGCAAAGTTTCAGGCAGGTATTAAGGGTTGGGAAAACGTGTTCACCATTAAATGAATAAAAGAAAGATCATTGGTGATATTATCAAATCAGTGTTTGGCCATCGGGTAATAAATAAAAATTCGCGTAATAAAAAAATATGAATGGATTTACAAAAGTTACTGAGCAATCAAGTAACTATAGAAACCTGGAACAAATGACAATTGGTGAGATACTCACTAATATCAATGACGAAGACAAAACCGTTCCTTTTGCTGTTGAAAAAGCCATCCCCCAGGTAAAGCGTCTGGTGGGTGCTGTTACGGATAAAATGCTGGCAGGAGGCAGGCTTTTTTACATAGGAGCCGGTACCAGCGGGCGGCTTGCGGTGGTAGACGCCAGTGAATGTCCGCCAACATATGGCGTTCCTTATGGATTGGTGGTGGCAGTAATTGCGGGTGGTGATGAAGCTATTACAAAGGCCATAGAAAACGCTGAGGACAGCACGAGGCAGGGATGGGATGATCTTCAAAATCATAAGATCAACAATAAGGATGTGGTGGTTGGAATAGCAGCAAGCGGAACAACGCCTTATGTGATCAGTGCCCTGAAGGAATGCCAGAGAAGAGGAATTACAACAGGCTGTATTACCAATAACCCCGGATCACCATTGACCGATGTTGCTGATTTTCCTATTGAGGTTGAAGTAGGACCTGAATTTGTAACCGGTAGCACCAGAATGAAAAGCGGCACCTCTCAAAAGCTGATCCTGAATATGATCTCCACAACTGTTATGATCCAGCTGGGAAGGGTAGAAGATAATAAAATGGTTAACATGCAGCTCACCAATGAAAAGCTGATTGACCGTGGCACGAAAATGATAATGGATAAATTAGAGCTGGATGATTATGAACAGGCCAAAGAATTATTACTCAGGCATGGAAGCGTGAAGAAGGCAGTGGATAATTTCAGGCTGGAAGAATAGGAACGGAAGGTTTTATCCAAACATTTTCATTCAGAATTTTAATTAATAAATAAAGACCTTTTGGTCATCATGAAAATGCGGCATTATTACAATTTCATGCTGATCGCCTATGCACATACCGGATGCACAATATTGAACCATACTATAACTGGCGGCATATATATGTGAGCGAAGAAGATGAGCGGTCGCCTTTTTTTAAAAGGCAGTATTCTGAATTTGAATATACATCTGCTGTTTATAATTACTACATACATCCCCAATGGGATGATTTTGGAAGCCGTACTTTATACCTCAAGGTTTTGCAGGCTAATTATGAAGAAAACTATATCATTATAGAATTTATTGGAGAGTGGAATGATGCCATTGAAAATGATATCATGGAATTAAAACGGGAAGTGGTTGAAAAATTCATGTACGAGGGCATTAATAAATTTATACTGATCACGGAACACGTACTCAACTTCCATAGTGGTGATAAGGATTATTACCAGGAATGGTATGATGATGTAAGTGATGAAAATGGCTGGATCGTAAGCATTAATATGCCACAGGCTACACAATATGATTTCAAAAAAGCCAGACTCAATTATTACGTGGAGCTGATGACAATTGATAACTGGAGAACATTTAAGCCCTATCACCTGTTTAAAAAAATAGATGATGAATTGAATAAGCGGTTACCGGTATAAACCGATGCTGATGTTAATCTGAAATTTAAGAAAGTGTAGTACCCTGAACCTGGAGAGGAAATACTGAATATTTAATTTTTAAATATGGAATCTGCAACGGCCATTAACGTTCATTTCTTTAAAGGTTGATTACAGACATACCTTTCAGAACTGGCTTTTGATTTTTTCTCCCGTCCTTCCTTCCCATTCTGTTTAAACTCATTTTCCTTTTTGCCGATTGGGACTTACCTTTGCGTCAAATTTTTCAAATCCCTCTGACATTTTATGAAATGGTCGCAATTCTTCACTTCCGCAGTAGGTAGAAAAATAGTAATGGCGCTAACGGGGTTGTTCCTGATCTCTTTCCTGATAGTTCACGTTGGACTTAATTCCTGTATTTTCTATGATCTTTCTTTTTTCAATGCTAACGATAACGGTTCCATGTTCAACAGGGCAGCCTATTTTATGGGTAATTCGCTCGTGGTAAGAATAATGGAGATTGGATTGTTTGCCGGGTTCCTGCTACATATCATTCAGGGATATGCAGTGGAAATAAAGAACCGCCGAATGAGAAAGCAGGGCTATAAGGTAAGCCTTGGTAACAGAGGCAGCACCTGGATGAGCCGTACTATGGCTATTTTGGGAACACTGATCTTTTTTTATCTTATCGTACACGTTTCACAATTCTGGATCCCTTCAAGAATCACGCATGATGTTCCTTCAGTGACCTACGAGGTAAGTGGTAACAGGGAGATGCACAATATGTTTCTGTTGATGTTTGATACATTTCAAAATGGCTGGATCGTGTTATTATACCTCGTGGGTGTAGGGTCACTTGCATTTCATCTTTTTCATGGATTTCACAGCGCCTTCCGTTCAATGGGGGTTCATAATAAGAAATACCTTAACATGCTGAAAGTTGCAGGATATGGTTTCACTATTATTGTTTCCATATTATTTGCACTTATGCCGATAAGTATGTATTTACAATGGGTATCGCCTTATTGAACAGGATGGTGAATTAAGAATTATGAATCTCAAATAAGCAATAAAATATGCTTGATGCAAAAATTCCCGCAGGATCCCTTGAAAAGAAATGGGAAGATTACAAAGGACATGTGAAGCTTGTAAATCCTGCCAATAAAAGAAAACTTGAAGTGATCGTAATAGGCACCGGTCTTGCCGGTGCATCTGCAGCTGCTTCACTTGGTGAAATGGGATACCAGGTAAAAGCATTTTGTTTCCAGGATTCTCCACGTCGTGCGCATTCCATAGCTGCACAGGGTGGTATTAATGCTGCTAAAAATTATCAGAATGACGGTGATTCCGTGTTCCGTCTTTTTTATGATACCATAAAAGGTGGAGACTATCGCTCCAGGGAATCTAATGTTCACCGCCTGTCCGAGGTAAGTGCCAATATCATTGACCAGTGTGTTGCCCAGGGTGTTCCATTCGCAAGGGAATATGGAGGCTTATTAAGTAACCGTTCTTTTGGAGGTACCCAGGTACAGCGTACCTTTTATGCTGCCGGACAAACAGGGCAACAATTATTGATTGGAGCTTATCAGGCTTTGGAGAGACAAGTAGCATTGGGTACTGTTACCATGTATAGCCGTCATGAAATGCTGGATGTTGTTACCATTGATGGCAAGGCAAGGGGTATCATTGCAAGGAACCTGATCACCGGTGAACTGGAAAGACATTTTGGTCACGCGGTATTATTATGCAGTGGTGGCTATGGTAATGTATTTTACCTGTCAACCAATGCTATGGGGTCGAATGCCACCGCCATCTGGAAGGCACATAAAAAAGGAGCATATTTTGCTAATCCTTGTTTTACCCAGATACATCCTACCTGTATTCCTGTAAGTGGAGATCATCAGTCAAAACTTACGCTGATGTCCGAATCGTTGCGGAATGATGGCAGGATTTGGGTTCCCAAAAAACAGGGCGATACAAGGAAAGCAAGGGAAATTCCGGAGGAAGAAAGGGATTATTATCTCGAAAGAAGGTACCCTGCTTTTGGAAATCTTGTTCCGCGCGACGTTGCATCAAGAGCAGCAAAGGAAAGGTGCGATGCCGGTTATGGAGTAGGTACCAGCCGGCAGGCCGTATTTCTTGATTTTGCTGATGCAATTAAACGCTATGGAAAGATAGAGGCCGGAAAAAGAAATTTATCTGTTGATGAGGATACTGTCATTCAGCTGGGCAAAGAAGTTGTAAAAGAAAAATATGGGAATCTCTTTGATATGTATGAAAAGATCACAGGAGAAAATCCATATGAAGTACCCATGCGGATCTATCCCGCAGTGCATTATACCATGGGTGGTCTTTGGGTAGACTATGAATTGATGACCTCAGTTCAGGGTCTGTATGCTTTAGGTGAATGTAATTTTTCTGACCATGGTGCCAACCGGCTGGGCGCTTCCGCTCTCATGCAGGGACTTGCCGATGGTTATTTTGTGATCCCATACACTATTGGAAATTATCTGGCAGATGAGATCAGCACAAAGCCCATCCCTTTAACGCACCCCGCATTTGAAGAAGCAGAAAAATCAGTACACGACCGCATTGAAACCATGATGAATATCAAAGGTTCGCAAAGTGTTGAAAGCTTACATAAGAAACTGGGCAGGATCATGTGGGATAAATGTGGTATGGCCAGGAATGCCCGGCATCTGCAACAGGCCATTGAAGAAATAAGACAATTAAGAAAGGATTTTTGGAGTGATGTAAGAATTCCAGGTAGCATTAATGAATTTAATCCTGAACTGGATAAGGCAGGCCGAGTGGCTGACTTCATTGAACTGGGTGAATTGATGTGTATTGATGCCCTGCAAAGAGCAGAAAGTTGTGGTGGCCACTTCCGGGAAGAACACCAGACTGAGGAAGGAGAAGCGCTACGTCATGATGCAGAATTCATGTATGTAGCAGCCTGGGAATATAAAGGACCGGAATGGCAGTTACATAAAGAAGAGTTGAAGTATGATGTGGTTAAGCCAACACAAAGAAGTTATAAATAATTTCTATTGTTAGTGGCAGCACCAGTATGAACTATTGTTTTTAGATCTTTGTTCTTATAAATAAAAAATTGGAATATTGATTCAATGCATCATTCTGGTTTTTTGCTTATCTATTTTTAAACGAATATAAATCTAAGTTCTCTGCTTGGGCTGAGACAGGAGGCATATGGAACATTATAACATGAATCTCACACTCAAAGTGTGGAGGCAGGCAAATAAAAATACGGACGGCAGGTTTGAATCTTATGAAGTGAAGGACATATCTTCTGAAATGTCTTTTCTTGAAATGTTCGACGTATTGAATGAAAGGCTGATCAATGAAGGTAAAGATCCAATTGCATTTGATCATGATTGCCGGGAAGGGATCTGCGGCGCCTGTTCCATGCATATAAATGGACGGCCTCACGGGCCATGGCATGCCACCACCACCTGCCAGTTGCATATGAGAGCGTTCAAAGATGGAGAAACGGTAGTGGTAGAACCTTTCCGTGCCAATGGTTTTCCTATCATCAAAGATCTGGTTACCGACCGTTCAGCATTCGACCGCATCATTCAGGCCGGAGGTTTTGTTTCTGTGAATACCGGAAACGCTGTGGATGGTAATTCCATTCCAATTGAAAAGGACAAAGCAGATGCATCCTTTGGAGCAGCCAGCTGTATAGGATGCGGTGCCTGTGTGGCAGCCTGCAAAAATGCTTCTGCTTCTTTGTTCACGGCAGCCAAGATCGCCCACCTGGCCTTGCTTCCACAAGGCGGACCAGAAAGAAAAAACAGGGCGCTCAGCATGGTTGATCAGATGGACAAGGAAGGCTTTGGCAGTTGCACATTTACTGGGGCCTGTGAAGCGGTTTGTCCTAAAGAAATTTCCATTACCAATATATCAAGGATGCATAAAGAATATCTGATGGCGGGGCTGTCGGCGGATAAATAGGTTTTTTATTATTTTGGTTTATAGTAAAACGAGAGTGGAGGCCATATGATCCGGAAGCTTCTTACTTTCCGGGAAGTTGATCATCGGATATTTAATTTTCCAATTTTAAGCTCCTTCACGGGGCTTTTTTAATTCAGGAGGAGGGGTTTCCTTTAACAATTAAATTTACGTTTACACGTTTAAATGTTGCATTTTTACGATACGTGAAAAACCTTTGCTATTGAAGCTTTTAAGCCGGATACTGCTTTTCATTCTGATATTGCTTTTATCAAGGGCATCACATGCTCAGTTGCCTTCCTCCAACCTGAGATCAAAAACCATACTGGTAACTTCTGATAGTATAGTGCTGGACAGTGTTAGTATCATTCCTTCGAGCTTTGTGATTAGTGGAGTTGATACCTCATTTTACCACCTTGATTTTGTAAAAGCCGTTTTGCACTGGAAAATCAGGCCATCAAATGAAAGGGTGTCCATCATGTACCGTGTTTTTCCTTACCGTCTGAATGCTGTTGCGCAAAGATTCAGCTATGATAGCGTGATGAATAACGTTTATCTGCGACCTTTTGAATTTAATAATAATAACAATGCTACCGGTAAAACAGGTCTCCTTGATTTTGGTAACATTGAAGCAAGCGGAAGCCTGGGAAGAGAGTTGTCGTTTGGAAATAACCAGGATGCTGTTATCAACTCAAATTTCCAGCTACAGATCAATGGCATGCTGAAAGACAGTATCGAATTATCCGCAGCTTTTACCGATAATAATATTCCTATTCAGCCTGATGGCACCACAGCACAATTGAATGAATTTGACCGGGTATTTCTCCAGTTCAAAAAAAAGAACTGGCAACTCAATCTTGGTGACATTGATATAAGGCAGAATCAGATGTACTTTTTGAATTTTTATAAAAGACTGCAGGGCATTTCATTTCTTACAACAAACCAGTTGTCTCCACAACTCCGGTCCACAACCCTGGCCAGTGGTTCAATTGCAAAAGGGAAATTCAACCGGAATGTTTTTGACAGAACCACCACCCCCAATATGGAAGGCAACCAGGGACCTTACCGTCTTACAGGAGCGAATAACGAATTTTTCTTTATTGTACTGGCAAACACAGAAAGGGTTTTTCTTGATGGAGAGCTTTTGCAAAGAGGAGAGGACCAGGATTATATCATTAATTATAATACAGCGGAGATCACCTTTATGCCCCGCCGTATGATCACCAAAGATTCAAGAATACAGGTTGAATTTGAATATGCGGACAGAAACTATCTGAATGCCAATCTTTATCTGAACCAGCAACTTGATATCAACAACAAACTGAAGCTGATCGTAGGCGCATTTACCAATAGCGATGCAAGGAACTCACAGATCAACCAAACGCTTGATAACCGGCAAAAACAATTTCTGTTTGATGTTGGCGACAGCATTCAGAATGCACTTTATCCTACAATAGGGATAGATTCTTTTTCAACTGATAAGATCCTTTATGAAAAACTATACTGGTTGAATGGTACACAGCAGGATTCATTTTACAGATATTCTGTAGATCCCTCTTTAGCCCGGTATTCCCTTTCTTTCACTGATGTTGGTGAAGGCAATGGAAATTACGTGGCAGATTTCAGTGTTGGCGCCAATGGTAAGGTTTTTCGTTTTGTAGAGCCTGTGAACGGTGTTAAGCAGGGACAGTTTGAACCTGTGATGGTTCTGGTAACGCCTAAGAAACAACAACTATTAAGTTTTGGCACTGAATACCAGATAAATGAAAATAATTTGCTCAAAACAGAAATTGCAATGAGTAATTACGACGCCAATACTTTTTCTTCAAAAAATGGCGGAGATGATGCAGGCATCGCTGCCAGAGTGCAATACGAAAACATAGTTACGTTAAATGCTGCCAGGAAAATAAAGTTGAATTCAGCAATTGATTATGAATATGTACAACAAAAATTCCGGCCGCTGGAAAGACTGCGTTTTGTAGAATTTACCAGGGAATGGGGTTTGCCGGTGAACTTGCCTTCCGCCAATGAAAATATCCTCCGGCTTTCATCTCAATTACAAAGTCCCAGGCAAAATATCCGTTACCAGTTCATGAATTACCGAAGGAGTGATAGTTATAAAGGATCACAAAATATCATTCAGCATACTGCAGATATTAAGGGATGGATGTTGAATAACCAGCTTTCTGTTACCAGTTTCAAAGGAAGGTTGGGTAATGGCTATTTTTTACGACCTGTACTTGATATGAGTAAACAACTTAAGCAACTCTCTTCAATTCGTATTGGGGTAAAGTATGCCCTTGAAAAAAATGAGGTGAAGGCAGCATCCGGCGATAGTCTTTCGCCAATAAGCTTTTCATTTGATACCTATACGGCCTATGTTAAATCAGACGAAAGTAAAAAGAACAGGTATGGGATCAGTTTTTTTACAAGAGCTGATAAGTATCCATCTGCAAAGGAACTTGTAAAAGGAGACCGCAGTTACAATGTGAACCTGGAGACCCAGTTATTAAAGAACCAGCATCACCAGTTCCTGTTCAATGTTACTTACAGGATGTTAAAGGTTTTTAATGAAGCCGTCTCTAAACAAAAGGACGATAATACCATGCTGGGAAGAGCGGAATACCTGGTGAATGAGTGGAAAGGAATGCTGACAGGGAATGTATTATATGAATTAGGAACAGGGCAGGAGCAGAGAAGAGATTTTGCTTATTTTGAAGTCCCGGCCGGACAGGGAGAATACACCTGGAATGATTATGATTCCAACAGTATTCAAAGTCTTAATGAATTTGAAGTGGCCTTGTTCCAGGACCAGGCAAAGTTTATCAGGATATTTATTCCAACCAACCAGTTTACCAAAGCCAATTATACCACCATCAACTACAGTTTCACATTAAATCCCAGGGCCTTGCTAACTGCTACCGGCGCTAAGGGCTTTGGAAAATTTATTTCGCGTTTCACACTGCAAACCTCAATGCAGAAGAGCAAGAAATCTATTGCCCGCGGCGATTTCGAGTTCAATCCTTTCAAATATGATATTGGAGATACCGCCTTGCTCACTATGAATACATCCTTGCTTAATAATCTTTCCTTCAACAGGTTTTCAACCCGGTGGGGTATTGACCTTAGTAACGTACAAACTACTGCAAAGGCATTGCTTACTTATGGGTATGAAAGCCGGAAAATAAATGACTGGATAGCCAAAATAAGATGGAACATAAGCAGTCATTTTGCTTTTGATATTGTAAACAGAAAAGGATTGAATGGATTGTACACACCTAATTTCGGAAACAGGAATTATGAACTGGATATCATTTCAACAGAACCCCGGCTTTCCTGGGTAAATGGAACTGTGTTCCGCATCCAGACAAGCTATAAAAGAGAAACAAGAACAAATGACAAGCAATTCGGCGGCGAAAGATCTTTATCCAATTCGCTGAACCTGGAATCAAAATACAATGTGCTTCAAAACAGTGCGGTCAATGCCAGATTTACCTATAATAATATTCAATATAAATTTCCAACCAATACAACTGTAAGTTATATCATCCTGGATGGACTGATGCCCGGACGCAATTTTTTATGGAGCGTTGACTTCACCAAAAGGATTTTTGGTAACGTTGAATTAAGCATGCAATACGAAGGCCGTAAACCGGGAGAGTCCCGGACGATACATGTGGGAAGAGCGGCATTAAGGGCGTTGTTTTGAACAATTCAAAATTAAAAGAACCTAAATTCGTAATTGTCACTTTTACATTTTTCATTTTGAATTTCATTTTAGACATTAAATCTAAAATGCATCACATCCCCATCCTTCACCACGTATTCTTTTCCTTCTATTCTTAGTCTTCCTGCTTCGCGGGCTGCAGCTTCGGATTCGAATTTTACAAAATCATCATAGCTGATTACCTCGGCTTTGATAAATCCTTTTTCAAAATCTGTATGAATAACACCGGCTGCCTGGGGAGCTTTCCAGCCTTCATGAATGGTCCATGCGCGTACTTCCTGTACACCAGCAGTAAAATAGGTTTGAAGATTAAGTAATTTATATGCCGAATGGATGAGGCGGTCAAGGGCAGGTTCTTTCATTCCGTATTCTTCCATGAATAACTGCTTATCCTCTTCCTGTTCCATTTCAGCTATTTGAGATTCAAGCGAGTTATTCATTATAATTACCTGTGCATTTTCATTTTTAACCGCTTCTTTTAAAATGTCGGAATACTTATTACCTGTATGCATGGATGGTTCATCTACGTTGGCAACATAAAGTACAGGTTTGGAGGTTAAAAGAAAAAGATCAGCAACAGCCGTTTCATCTTCCTTTGAAAGTGCCAGTTCGCGTATGCTTTTTCCTTCTTCAAGATGCTTTTTACAACGTTGTAATATTTCCAGTTCTGCCTTTGCTTTAGGATCTGTCTTGGCCAGTTTTTCCGTGCGGTTCAATTTTTTTTCTACACTTTCCAGGTCTTTTAACTGCAGTTCAGTATCAATGATCTCCTTATCACTAACCGGATTGATAGCCCCTTCATCACGCAGAATATTTTCATCTTCAAAACAACGGATCACATGGATGATAGCATCCACCTCGCGAATGTTGCCGAGAAATTTATTTCCCAGGCCTTCACCTTTACTTGCTCCGCGAACCAGTCCCGCAATATCCACAATCTCGATCTGCGTAGGTACGATCCGGTTTGGCAACACAAGTTCTGCAAGCTTTTTTAATCTTGGATCGGGCACATCAACCAGACCCACATTGGGGTCAATAGTGCAAAACCTGTAATTACTGGCCTGTGCTTTGGCACTATTGCTAACTGCGTTAAATAATGTTGATTTTCCAACATTCGGAAGTCCTACGATACCTGCTTGAAGAGCCATTTTTTATGAGTTCAAAGTTAAAAATTCAAAGTCGTCAGTC
>CAMPIQ010000079.1 GCA_946886475.1 uncultured Chitinophagales bacterium
CTATGGATGGCCTCACAGGGTTTCCGGTTATGGTGATCTTTGAAGCCGGAAAAAATTTCTCCATTCCGTCTGTGGCAACAAAAACCCTTGTTGCTTTCTTTCCCAGCATCATATTTGATTTGCCGGCAAAAGAATTCGATTCATGTATATATGAAGCGATCCCTTTTAACTGAGCGTATCTAAGAACAGGAAAGGAAGAGTAACCGCCCACACCAATTACGGCATCGGGCTTAAATTGTTTGAATATGGATCGCACCTGAATAAAACTTTTTATAAGTTTCAACGGCAATCCAATATTCTTTATCAAAGAACTCCTGTTAAATCCAGCTATATCCAGGCCTTCAATTCTATACCCTGCCTGAGGCACCTTACTCATTTCCATTTTACCGGTTGCCCCAACAAATAATATTTCTGTAGAAGGCTCCAGTTTTTTAACAGCATTTGCAATGGCAATGGCAGGGAAAATATGTCCACCGGTTCCACCTCCAGCTATTATCAGCCGGCCGGCATTTTTGTTCCCGCCGGCATCCGGATCTGGTCCGATCTTATTTTCTTTTTCTTCCTGCATATTACCCTTTCGCTAAAATTTCATTTTCTTCTTCCACACTGGTTTCTTCTTCTTCATATTCTTCCTCATCAACTTCATCCTCTTCCACTGCTTCATCTTCCTGTTCTTTCAATGCAGCGGCATTTAATTTTCCTTCTGTCTGTTCTACATTCCTGGCCACACTGAGAATGATACCAATAGATAAACATGTAAACAGGAAACTGCTGCCTCCCATACTTATGAGGGGTAGCGTTACACCTGTAACAGGAAATAAATTCACGTTTACAGCCATATTAGCCATGGCCTGAATTACCAGTGTAAAACTTAAACCCAGTGCCAGGAAAGCTCCAAATGCGAATGGGCATTTTTTAAACAGCCTGATACTTCTGTATAAAAAAACGAGGTATATGAATAAGATAAAAGCGCCGCCTATCAAACCATATTCTTCTATAAGTGTAGCATAGATATAATCGTTGTATGCCTGTGGCAAAAAATTTCTTGCCTCACCATTCCCCGGTCCGTTACCAAAGTAACCACCTCTTGCAATTGCGATCTTGGCCTGGTTCACCTGATAATTATCATCATCATTTACTGAGCCTTTTGACCCGTACATAAAATTTTCAACCCTGCCGATCCATGTTTCAACCCTGGCAAATACTCTTGAACTTTTTTCTTTTGATGCAGTTACCGATTCTACTGTATCAGAAGAAGATTTATGTTTTATTACTGCCGCCATCACCAGGAATGCCACAGGAATCAAAGCAATCCCAACCACCATTGCAAGGTGTTTTGCACTAACTCTTCCAATAAAAAGCAACAGCATGCAACTTGCGCCAAGCAGCAAAGCAGTCGACAGGTTGGCAGGAGCAATCAGTAAACAGGTAAGTGCTACCGGAAGTATAACAGGCAAAAATCCTTTCTTAAAATCCTTGATCTTATTTTGCCTGCGGCTAAGCAAACGGGCCAGAAATATAAAGAGTGCAAGTTTGGCAAGATCAGATGTCTGCATGGTCATGTTAATGACAGGTACGCGAATCCAGCGGCTGCCTTCATTCATGGTAACGCCAAAGAATAAAGTATAGAACAATAAGGGTATGGAGAGAATGAACAGGACCTTTGCTACCCTGGAATAAATTGTATAGTTGACCCGGTGGGCAAAATATATAATGCAAAATCCAATGGCAATAAATGCAATTTGTTTAAAAAGATATACCTCTGTATTGCCCTTATATATTTTATAAGCCAGCGATCCGGTAGCGCTGTAAACGGCCAGCAGTGACACCAATACCAATAACAGTACAAGCGCCCAGATAACCTTATCGCCTCTTGTATTCTTTAAGATCTGTGCTGGTTTAATATTCAGCTCAGAAAACCTTATGTCCTGTTGCTGTGGCATTTTATAATAACTTATTTAAAGTATTTTCTTCGACTCCCGACTCCCGACTCCTGCCTTTCCTTCGTCAAGGCATGCTGTCGTCAATGCACACTTTGCCTCCCGGCTCACAAATTCCTCACAGCTTCCTTGAATTGCCTGCCCCTGTCCTCATAATTTTTAAACAAATCAAATGAAGCGCATGCCGGACTTAATAAAACCACATCTCCCGGAGTGGCCAGTTCATAAGCAGCGCTTACCGCATCATCAGCACTGGCCGTGTCTATTATTGAAGCTACCTTTCCTTCAAAAGCAAGGTGGATCTTTGAATTGTCAACCCCCAGGCAAACAATAGCTTTTACATTCGATCTTACCAGTTCCTCAAGTAAGGTATAATCATTGCCTTTGTCAATTCCGCCTAAGATCAGTATAGTGGGCTTTGACATGCTTTCCAATGCAAACCATGTAGAATTGACATTGGTTGCTTTGCTGTCATTAATGAATTCAACACCCCTTACCGTTGCAACCGGCTCCATCCTGTGTTCAAGATTCTCGAAGGTTTGCACGGCCTCCCTGATCTTGTTCTTGCGGATGTCCATGGTTGCTCCTGCCACACTTGCTGCCATTGTATTAAATTGATTGTGTCTGCCTTTGAGGGCAAAATCGTAAATGCTCATTTGTTGTTGCTCAGCATTTACTTTAACATGCAACTCATCGTCCTTGATATAGCCGCCTTTTACAACTTTCTGCTTCATACTGACCGGTAATTGATTTGATTTAATGGGGTTTCTTTCTAAATATGTTGTGATCACTTCATCATCGAGGTTATAAATGAAATAATCCTTTGAAGTCTGGTTCATCGTAATACGAAACTTGCTGCTGATATAATTTTCAAACCTGTAGTCATACCTGTCTAAATGATCCTCGGTAATGTTCAGCAATAGCGCTATATCAGGTTTGAAATCAACAATATCATCCAATTGAAATGAACTGATCTCCGCTACATAAACATCTTTGGGATCTTCAGCTACCTGCCGGGCAAAAGAATAACCGATGTTGCCCACCAGGGCACAATCAATTCCGCCAACTTTGCAGATGTGATAGATCAATGAGGTGGTGGTTGATTTACCATTGCTGCCTGTAATGGCAATGATCCGGCTGTTGCCTTTGTGCCTGTAAGCCAGTTCGATCTCACTGATAATGGGAATGCCCTTTTTACGGATCTTTTTTACCCATTCATTTTTTTCAGGGATACCGGGACTTTTTACTACTTCTTCAGCATTCAGTAACAAACTTTCATCAATTTCATTTTCAATGAAATCAATTTTTGCTGACTGCAGGTCTTTACGATAACCATCTTTCAAAGAACTTTCATCCATTAACCGGATGTCATAACCTTGTTTTTTTGCAAGCAAAGCCGCGCCCACGCCACTTTCTCCTCCTCCTAATATGACCATTCTCCTGTTCATTTGTTTTTACTGTGTACGGAACTGGTTTTTCAACAGCATTACATTTAGATGATCTGCACCACAATAATTCTAGGACGTCTACATTTCACAGGCCGGATTGTCCATTCTCGCCGGTGGTTTTTCAACAATGTTTTATCTCAACTTCAACGTCACAATCGATACAACAGCACACAATATGGTAATGATCCAAAACCGGATAACGATCTTGGCTTCATGATATCCTTTCTTTTGATAATGGTGATGCAATGGACTCATCAAGAAGATCCTTCTGCCTTCACCATATTTCCTTTTTGTGTATTTAAACCAGGTTACCTGCGCCATCACACTAACATTTTCTACAAGGAACACTCCGCATATGATGGGTATCAATAGTTCTTTATGCACGATTATGGCAAGAGCAGCAATCAAACCACCAAGGGTAAGGCTTCCGGTATCGCCCATAAATACCTGTGCAGGAAATGAATTATACCAGAGAAACCCTACACAAGCTCCAATCATGGCCCCTATAAAAATGGAAAGCTCTCCAAGATTGGGTATATACATGATGTTTAGATAATCAGCAAAGAGAAAACTTCCGCTGGCGTATGCAAAAATGCCAAGACAGGCGCTGATGATAGCCGAGGTACCTGTAGCCAGGCCATCCAGTCCATCAGTGATATTGGAACCGTTTGATACTGCTGTAATAATAAAGATCACGATCAGTATATAAAGTATCCATGCATAATCTCTCCAGGAGGCCGGCAACAACTTTGCATAATTGAATTCATGGTCCTTTACAAACGGAATAGTTGTTACCACTTCCTTTGTCGGAACAAAAATTTTCTGATTGCCATTGATATTGATCTCTTTTGCGTCCGGTGGCGGAGTATCACCTGTATATTCCCTCCAGGTTTTTACACTCTGGTTAAACCATAGAGTTGCTCCGATTGTTATACCTAACGCTACCTGACCAAAAACCTTAAACCATCCAGCGAGTCCGTCCTTATCTCCTTTTTTATAAGGCACGCCTTTCTGCTGTGCAATTTTCTTTGCACGCAGTTTCAGGTAATCATCAATAAAACCAATCGCTCCTAACCAAATGGTACTGAAAATCATTAATCTCACATATACTTTTTCCAGATCCGCCAGCAACAAGGTAGGGATCAGGATAGCGAGAATAATAATGAGACCGCCCATGGTTGGGGTACCTTTCTTTTGCTGCTCTCCGGCCAGGCCCAGGTCTCTTACACTTTCTCCAATTTGTTTATGTCTTAAATAATTGATCAGTTTTTTTCCATAAACCGTAGTAATGAATAATGATAAAATAACTGCCATCAACACCCTGAAGGTGATAAATTGAAACAGTCCAACTCCAGGGAAATGCCATCCCTGTGTTTCGAACCATTCTGATAAGTGATAGAGCATGTTATTTTTTTATTTCCTTTATATTAATATGTTTGAGCTGTAACCTTAAGTATCGAGATCCTGGCTCACAGCTATTTCCCTAACAATTCAAACATTTCCCTCAGTACCTCCTTGTCATCAAAGTGATGCTTCACCCCTTTGATATCCTGGTATTTCTCATGGCCTTTGCCTGCTATTAAAACAATATCTTCCGGCTGGGCCATATCTACGGCTGTTTTAATGGCCTGCTTTCTGTCTGCAATCGCTATATATTTTCTTTTGGCTGCGCTGTTCAATGTGGCTTCCATATCTTCCAGGATCTTAGTAGGATCTTCACTGCGCGGGTTATCGCTTGTAAAGATTACCCTGTCGCTGTGTTCGCAGGCCACCTCACCCATTACAGGTCTTTTTGTTTTATCCCTGTCACCACCACAACCCACAACAGTGATCACCTGTTCGTGGCCCTGCCTTAATTTCTTAATGGTTTCCAATACGTTTACCAGGGCATCCGGAGTATGGGCGTAATCAACAATACCTATTACCTTATCTCTTGCAGAAATGATATAATCAAACCGCCCTTCGGCACCAGTGGTATTACTGAGACATTGCAACACCTGCGATTTATCCTCGCCGAGGCAAATAGCAGCACCGTAAACTGCTAAAAGATTATAAGCGTTGAACTCTCCTATCAACCTGAAGTGTACCTCCTGCTCGTTCACAGTCATCACTAGTCCTGTAAGTATATTTTCAAGGATCCTGCCTTTAAAATCTGCCATGGTTTTCAGGCTATAAGTAAACTGACGCGCCGCTGTGTTCTGCAACATCACGCTGCCTCTTTTATCATCAACGTTGGTAATGGCAAATGCAGATGAATTTAAATTATCAAAGAATCCTTTTTTGGCTTTTATGTATTCATCAAATGTTTTGTGATAATCAAGATGGTCGTGCGTGATATTACTGAATATGGCGCCCCTGAATTCAAGTCCTGCAATTCTTTTCTGGTGAATGGCATGGGAGCTCACTTCCATAAAGGCATACGCACATCCCTCATCCACCATTTGTTTTAATAATTCATTCAGGCTGACCGGATCCGGAGTTGTATGGGTAGATGGAATGATGACGCCAGCTACCATATTTTCAACTGTACTGATTAAACCACATTTATACCCGAGGCAGGTGAATAACTTATACAGGAGTGTTGCGATCGTTGTTTTTCCATTGGTACCTGTAACTCCTACCAGCTTTATTGTATTGGTTGGCTGGTCAAAATAGTTATGGGCCATCAACCCGGCGGCTTCTGCACAATCATTGACCTGTACATAAGTAATGCCTTCACGGGCATCGCGAATTTGCTCACACACAATTGTAGATGCTCCCAGCGCAATGGCTTTATCTATAAACTCATGACCATCCACGGCAGAACCCCTTACAGCAATAAATACGTTGCCTGGTACAATTTTCCTGGAATCGGTTTGCACGCCGGTAATATCAACATCAGTATTCCCCGACAATGCAGATGTTCGCACCTTGTATAATATGTCGCTTAATTTTTTCAATTCAATAAAAGGGTTACAGTTTTATTTTTATTGATAGCAGATCCGGCTAATACATCCTGAGCTACTACTTTTCCCCTGCCCTGCACTTCAACTTTTAAATCCAGGCTTTCCAGAACATATAATGCATCTTTCAATGTCATATTTATTACACTGGGCATTACGTTTTCAGTAACAGAAATTGATTTCAATACCCGTGTTTGATCGTTGTTATAAAGATGTAACCAGTTATTCCTGTTTGAAGAATCCGTAAAGGGGACCTTCATAGTGGTTAATATGTTTTTCACATCTTCGGAATGACCTGCATACCTGAAATAAGAACTGTCCGGTACGATGTTCATTTCCGAACTCTTTTTTGTTTTTACATACTGAGCATGGATCTTAATGGCAATTTCCCTGAAAACCGGAGCAGCCAGCTGTCCACCGTAATGGATGGCTGCATGCGGTTTTGTTTTTACCACTACTATACAGGTATATTCCGGATTATCGGCAGGGAAATATCCGGCAAAGGATGCCTGATACACTCCGTGATGATATTCGATTTCTCCCCCCGCAACATGAGCAGTACCTGTTTTACCCGCAACCGGAAATGGAAAATCCTTAAATACATCCTTAGCCGTTCCTTCTGTTGCCACGGCTTCCATGCATTCGCGGGCAGCCCTGATCACTTCCGGCTTACAGAGCTCTTCTTCAAGCACTTCAGGTTCAAACTCTTTTATGGTAACTCCATTGCTTTTAATGGTATTCACCAGGTAAGGTTTCATAAGCTTACCATTATTGGCAACTGCATTGTACAGCATCAGTGTATGTAAAGGACTTACCTCAATGGCATAACCAAAACTGGCAGTTACCATGGCATGAAGCCCTTCATTATTTCGGGTGAGTTTGGGCAGCACGGGTGCTTGTTCGCCTATCAGGTCAATTCCTGACCTGCGATCAAGATGAAATTTGTGCAGGTAATTTTTATAAAGATCAGGCTGGGCAGAAAATGCCTTATAGGCAACTATGCTCATACCAACATTGGAACTGTGGGCAAAACATTCTTTGAGGCTCATTACCGATTTTGGAGCACGTTCAGCATCGGTTACATTTCTTACGCCCACATAAGCATTGCCGGTTGTACCAACCGTGATCATATCATTTATATCACTGCTTCCGTGATCAAGTACGGCAAGAAGCGTTGCAAGTTTAATGGTAGATCCGGGTTCAGTAGTTTGCAGCGCATAATTCAACGTTTCGCCATATGTACCGTTTTTATTTCTTCCCAGATTGGCAATGGCCTTGATCTTCCCTGTTTTTGTTTCCATTATTAAACAGGTTCCGTATTCCGCCTCGTTTTGAACCAGCATTTTCATTAATGCCGATTCCACGATGTCCTGCATCTTTATATCAAGAGTAGTAATGATATCCTTCCCATTTTCAGGTTCTATTTCATAACCTTCAACGGGAATGGCAGTACCACCGGAAATGAAACGCACCAATCTCTTTCCATATTTTCCCTTAAGCAGACTGTCATACGTTCTTTCAAGTCCTACATTTTGTGCATTATCCCTTGCCAGACCTATTGTACGCTTGGCCAATAAGCCAAATGGATTCAGTCTTTTACTTTTAACTTCTGCAATCACACCGCTTTTGTTGCGGCCCAGCCTTACCAATGGAAACTCGCGGAATATTTTATACTGCTCGAATGTCAGGCCTTTCTTCAGCATGAAATACCTGCTTTTCAGATTGTAACCTTTTTTGAGTTCTTTTTTATAATGAGCTGCAGATTTATCATCAAAGAATTCAGATAAAGCAATACAGAAGGAATCAATATTTTCTTTGAAGCGTTTTCCATTTTTATCGCGAAGACCTTCTGCCGCAAAATCCATGTAGATATCAAAATAAGGAACTGAGGTGCTTAGCATATGGCCATCCTCACTGTAAATAGTGCCTCTTTCAGCATCAAGAGGAATAAATTTCTGGTGAAGACTATCCGACATACTGCGCCAGTAATCACCCTGAACCTGTTGAATATAGAAAGCACGGCCCAGTACAACCAAACTCAATGCCACTACGCCCAGGAAGCTAAGGTATACTCTCCATAATATGTCGCGTTTGATCTCCACTTCGACAATTGGTTGGTTTATCTGTTATTTATTACTGCCGTCCGTTAGAACAACAGGTGGTGTTGTTAATTCTTTCAATCCAAGAGGCTCAACAATTTTTATCAGCTGGCCCTGCGTGCTTAATTCCAATACATCACCTTTTACATCTTTGTATTCAAACTGCAATTCTTTCAGTTCTCTGGTAGTCCTGGAAATTTCCCTTGCTCTTCTGTCGGCAAGGTGCCCGTTATATATGTATACAACTGCCAGTAAAGCCAAAAACAAAAAGAAAGGGATTTGTTTTACAATTGCCCTGTAATTGAGTAACCGTTTTAAATGGATACCCGGATTCTTTTCTATTTTGTTTTTCGTTTTCACCAGTTATTTCAGTTTTATTTCTTTTAGATAAACGGTTAGGATATTTTTTCAGCCACACGAAGCTTGGCACTGCGTGAGCGTGGATTTAGTTTGATTTCGCGATCTGTTGCCGTAACCGGTTTTTTATTGACAGGTTTCAACACGATCGTTTTTTCGATAGTGGAAAAAGGATTCTCTTCAGGTGCATCAAATGAGTTATCACGAAAAAATTGCTTCACTATCCGGTCTTCAATGGAATGAAACGTGATAATAGCCACTCTCCCGCCTGTTTCCAGAACACCCGGAACCTGTTCAAGCATTTCCTTCAACGCACCCAGTTCATCATTCACCTCAATCCGCAATGCCTGGAATACCTGGGCCAGGTATTTATTTGGATTTCCCTTTACAATTGGCCTTAAAACATTCTTTAACGATTCAATGGTATTCAGAGGAGTTGACCTTCTTGCCCCGGCAATGGTTTTCGCAAGTGTTTTGGCGTTGGTAACTTCTCCAAGCTTTTCAAACATTTTATGCAGCTGGTGCTCTGAAAATTCATTTAGAATATCGGCTGCAGTTTTAGTTTGCCTTTGATCCATTCGCATATCAAGGGAGGCATCGAACCTGATGGAAAAACCTCTTTCTGCCTGGTCAAACTGGTGTGAGCTTACACCCAGGTCGGCCAAAATGCCATTTACTTTTCCTATTCCATTCAGGCGGAGAAATCTTTGCAGGTAACGAAAATTGCTGGGTACAAAAATCACCCGGCTGTCGTCAGGCAAATTTTTTCTTGCATCGGGATCCTGGTCAAAAGCAATAAGCCTTCCACCGGAACCCAGTTTTTCGAGGATGGAATGGCTGTGCCCTCCTCCACCAAAAGTGCAATCCACATAAATTCCTCCAGGTTGTATAAGCAGATGATCAATAGTTTCATGAAGAAGAACAGGAACATGGTAGGATGTTACCTCATTCTGAAGCCGGCCGGGATCATTACCGCTTTTGTTTTTGTGCTTTTTCATTCCAATCCTATTGCTGATCATCACCCTTAACCATTACCTGTGCGGCAAGGCTGCTGAAATCGTCGGGTGAATATGATTCAAAGAACTTCTTATAATTTTCCACTGACCAGATCTCGATCTTATCGATGGCCGAGGCCAAAACGATATCTTTTTCTAAACCGGCATGCTCTTTCAGATTGGGAGGAAGCAAAAGCCTTCCTGCCGAATCCAATTCAATTTCTGTAGCACCGTTCAGAAAAAACCTCCTGAACTCTCTCACCCTGGGATCAAAATCATTCAATGTGCTGATCCTTGCATAAAGCGGTTCCCAGCTAAGTTTTGGGTACAGGGTCAGGCATTTCTCAAATCCTCTGTTGATAACAAATCGCGTATTTTCGCCTTCCGGCAATTGCCTTTTGAGGCCTGCCGGTAGCAAAAAGCGACCTTTAGTGTCCAGAGTTGATTCAAATTCGCCTAGAAATCCTGTCATTTTCAATGGATTGGAGTGATGGCGTTGTTGTTTCACACAAAATAACACTTTTTCCCACTTTCTTGCTATAAATTTCGCCTGATTAATTTTTCCACAGGTTTAAAACCTTATAAAGGGCCGTCAGTAAAGGGTTTGAAGCGATTGGGTTACATAAAACGATATTTTTATGTGAATGAAGTGTGGAAATCTGTGATTACAGTGTGGATAGTCGCTTTCAAATTAAATTATTCAATTATAAAAGGCATTGACCAGGGTATGAAAACAGACCCAAAAAAAATATTCATCCGGGATTTTGACTACCCGCTCACCCATGATAGAATTGCTGAATTTCCTGTTGAAAAAAGAGACCAGTCCAGATTATTGGTTTACCGGGAAGGAACTTGTATCGATGATCATTTTTATAACATTCACCAGCATTTACCTGAGAACGCAACCCTTGTAGTTAATAATACCCGGGTGATAGAAGCAAGGGTGTTGTTTCAAAAACAAACCGGCGGGGTCATTGAAATATTTTGCCTGGAACCTCATGGTCAACACATGGAAAAATCCCTGGCCAGCCCATCGCCGGTTCAATGGCAATGTATGATTGGAGGGGCTTCAAAGTGGAAACCGGGACAGGTCCTTGAAAAAAAGATCAGAATTGCAGGAGAGGAAGCCACTGTGATGGCTCGTTTTATTGCCCGTGAACCCGATCATTTTTTAATTGAATTCTCATGGGAGCCATTTCATTTTTCATTTTCAGAAATATTGCATGCTTCGGGCGCCATTCCCCTGCCACCCTATATCAAACGCCAGGCAACTTCGTATGATGCTGAACGTTATCAAACCATCTTTGGGAAAAATGAAGGATCAGTAGCAGCGCCTACGTCTGCCTTACATTTTACCCCGGAAGTGTTTACAAAGCTGGGCCAAAAAGGTATTGAGGTTGAAAACATCACGTTACATGTTGGTGCCGGTACCTTTAAGCCGGTGAAAACAGAAACCGTAGCGGACCATGTGATGCATGGTGAACCATTTTCCATTCAGCTGGAAAGCCTCAAAAAAATTGCTGCGTCCAGATATATTATTGCAGTAGGAACCACCACCCTGAGAACACTCGAAAGCCTGTATTGGATAGGCGTAAAATTTATTCATACAAAAAAAGAAGACTATCAGCTCAAACAGTGGGAAGTATATGAACTGGAAGAAAAATATCCCTCAATCGCTGCTCAGGAAGTTTTTGATTTCCTCATAAGATGGATGGAAAGAAATCAGGTAAATGAGATGCATTGCAACACCAGCCTGATCATAATGCCGGGATATCGTTTCAATATACCCCATGCCCTTATCACCAATTTTCATCAGCCTCAGTCCACCCTGCTGTTACTGGTAAGTGCTTTTATAGGAGAAGAATGGAAGCGAGTGTATCAGCATGCGCTTGAAAACAACTATCGTTTTTTAAGTTATGGTGACAGCAGTTTATTATGGAAAAAAGATTAATCTTTTTTTAGCGGGAGCTCAATTACAAAGCAGCTTCCTTTTCCGGGTGTACTGTCAGCTTTGATCTGACCATCATGGCCTTCAATTACGGTCTTTACATAACTCAGTCCGAGGCCAAACCCTTTTACATTATGAATATTGCCGGTATGCGCCCGGTAGAATTTTTCGAAGATCCTTTTCACTGTTTCGCGGGTCATACCTATACCATTGTCTTCAATCTTAATAATAAACTTTTTAGCGTTCGCTGAAGTAGATAATTTGATCAATGGAGGCACATTTTCTTTTGAATACTTAACCGCGTTATCCATAAGATTGTTGATCAGGTTTGACATGTGAACCTCATCGCCGTCTATCATATCATCCTGAGCGGCCAGATCCATTTCCAATGATCCCTGCTTTTCCTGCAACCTCAAAATAAAATTATCGGCAACATCGCTTATGATCTCATGAACATGAAGTGGTTTTTTATTCAGCTGAACCTCCTGGCGGTCCATCAGGGCCGATTTCAGAATGGTTTCCACCTGACGGTTCATCCGTTGATTCTCTTCTTTGATAATACCACTGAAATAACTGAGTTTCTCTACATCCTTTTGAACTTTTTCATTCTTTATTGCATCAACAGCAAGTGAGATGGTAGCTATCGGGGTTTTGAATTCATGCGTCATGTTATTTATGAAATCATTTTTGATCTCACTTAACTTTTTTTGGCGAAGCATGGTCCTTAATGTTAATCCAAATGCAGCGCAGATCACCAGGGTAAATAATATGGCAATGCCAATGGGAAGACGGAGACTCTTATATACAATATCAGTTACAGCCGGCACAACAATAATGATCCATTCATCAGCTGCAAGATTTTCAGCAGCGGATCCGCTCGGTGGCACAAGCGGAAAATAATTGGAATAATAATTTACGGTGTCTTCATACCAGGCAGCAAAATTAACTGACTGTCGTTCGGGTTGCATGATGGCATCACTCTTTTGTGCAACCAGTGCAAACTCAAATGGGATGTTCTCAATCTTATTTGCAATAAAAGCATCTTCAATTTTCTGATACAGTTCCTTTGATGTGAAACGCTGGCTTACATTATAAACACGGGAATATTCCAGTGAAAATTCACTGTCGGGAAATACTTTCGATGGCGAAGGTGGCGTTCCTTTGAACTGTGCCAGTTCCTCTCCCACCTGCCTTGTGATATCATGAACTTTTTGTTCAACCTGGTCTTTTCTCAGGAGAACCATATTACGGAGCCATTCTATTTGTATGTATATAATACCAAACAGGGAAAGCGTAATGAGTATCAGAATTATAGGAAAAATTCGTTTCACTTGAGCAATATGGTGGAAAAATTCGTTGTTTACAAAAATATTGAGCCATTTGGCAAAAACGATGGCATAAGATTGTTATGCCTTATTTTTAACACATTTTAGTTTTCTGAAGTATGGTACAACCTGGTCCAGGCGTTTTACTGATCGCAGATCCTTTTTTAAAGGATCCTAACTTCATGCGTACGGTAGTGTTTCTTACCGAACACAGGGAAGATGGCACCATAGGGTTTGTTTTGAACCGGCAATATGAAAATACGCTTGACGAATTGATACCGGAAGTTGAAGGACATAAACTTCCAGTGTATTATGGAGGACCTGTTCAAATGAATACCATACATTTTTTGCATCGTTATCCCGACGAAATTCAGGGAGGTGTTGAAGTAATGAAGGGTGTATTCTGGGGAGGGGATTTTGATGCTGTGGTTGAATTGATCAATAGCGGTAATGCCGACCCTGAAAAGATCCGGTTTTATATTGGTTATTCCGGATGGAGTACAGGACAACTGGAAACAGAAATGACAGAAAAAACATGGCTCACAGTTGAGGCTGCACGTAAACTGGTATTTCATAACAATGCGGAAGAGATCTGGAAAGATTCTCTGAAACATCTTGGTGGAGAATTTGAAATGATGATCAATTTTCCAATAGATCCCCAGCTGAATTGAACAGAAGTGAACAGACAACAGGGAATGTAAAGTGAGCATTGATGAAGAATGCAGTCAGTCCAATTTTTAACAACAACAAGCTGATTAAAATTGATTTGTAGATAAAAAAATTAGGACATGCAGGGCATGTCCTAATTTTTTACTGAAAAACTGAATTTTTCAATGTTACCGTAGAAGAAATATTATACCGCGGTTAGTAACTGATGTATCCTTCCATAGATTTCTCTGTTCTATTCCACTGTGGTAGCACCTTCAACCAATACCGTTACTTTATTATTCAACACTTCAACAAATCCACCCTGGATATCATAACTGGTTGAATGATTTTGTTTATCCCTTAAAACCTTTACACGTCCGGCTTTCAGAGCACTTACCAATGGAGCGTGTTTATCCAGCACTTCAAATGAACCACTAATGCCTGGCATTTGCACTCCAAATACCTCGCCGCTGAATAATTTTTTTTCCGGTGTTAATATTTCTAAAGTCATACCCTTGCCCCCGAAAGAGGAACCTAGATCCTTTAGTTATTCCATTGAATGGAAAACTAAAAGCAATTTTTAAGGTTAATAATTTGCTTTTTTAATTACCATGAAGCATTAATTCCGATAATTGATATATAAGAACATTCAAAAACAGATCAGTTATTCCCAACCCGGTTCTCCTTTTAGGAGAACAGTTGATCTATCCCTGCGCCTGTGCAAGCAGTTTCTTACCCTTTTCAATGGCATCATCAATATTTCCTACCAGGTTGAAAGCTGCTTCAGGATATTCATCCACTTCACCATCCATGATCATGTTGAAACCACGGATCGTCTCTTCAATAGGAACCAGTACACCTTTCAATCCGGTAAAGGCTTCTGCCACGTGAAATGGCTGTGAAAGGAAACGCTGAACCCTGCGTGCCCGGCTTACAGTTAGTTTATCTTCATCACTCAGTTCATCCATACCAAGGATGGCAATGATATCCTGTAATTCTTTATAACGTTGCAGAATCAGCTTTACCCTGTTTGCACAATTATAGTGCGCTTCTCCTACAATCAACGGAGAAAGGATCCTTGAAGTTGAATCCAGCGGATCCACTGCAGGATAAATACCAAGGTCAGCAATTTTACGGGACAATACTGTTGTAGCATCAAGGTGGGCAAATGTTGTTGCCGGAGCCGGGTCGGTAAGGTCATCTGCCGGAACATACACCGCCTGAACAGAAGTGATCGAACCATTTTTTGTAGAAGTGATCCTTTCCTGCATCAATCCCATTTCTGTAGCCAGCGTTGGCTGGTATCCTACTGCCGATGGCATACGGCCAAGAAGTGCCGACACCTCAGAGCCTGCCTGAGTAAAACGGAAGATATTATCAACAAAGAATAAGATGTCACGACCTTTTCCGGTGCCGTCACCATCACGGTAATATTCTGCAATGGTCAGACCTGAAAGCGCCACACGTGCACGTGCACCGGGAGGTTCATTCATTTGGCCGAACACGAAAGTGGCCTTTGATTCAGCCAGTTCCTGCATATTTACTTTGGAAAGGTCCCATCCGCCTTCTTCCATGCTGTGTTTGAAAGCTTCTCCATAATTCATGATGCCTGCCTCGATCATTTCACGCATCAGGTCATTCCCTTCACGGGTTCTTTCACCAACACCTGCAAATACAGAAACACCAGCATAGGCTTTGGCAATATTGTTGATCAGCTCCTGGATCAGAACAGTTTTACCCACACCTGCACCACCAAATAAACCGATCTTACCGCCTTTTGAATAAGGTTCGATCAGGTCAATTACTTTGATACCGGTGAATAAAACTTCAGTTGCTGTGGAAAGATTTTCAAAAGCGGGAGGTTTTGAGTGAATTGGGCGGCCATTCACTTTAGGAACCGGAGGTAAACCGTCGATCGGATCACCGGTTACATTGAAAAGCCGGCCTTTGATCTGGTCACTTGCTGGCATGGTAATAGGCGCACCTGTATCAACCACATCAACTCCACGGGTCAATCCTTCTGTTCCATCCATGGCAATTGTACGGACACTGTCCTCACCAAGATGTGTTTGAACTTCCAGCACCAGTGTATCACCATTGTCTTTTTTTATTTCCAGCGCATTATAAATTTCCGGAAGGCTGCCCTCGAACTGTACGTCCACCACGGCGCCAATGATCTGTTTTACCTTACCAACTTTTGCCATATATAGCTTTTAAAAGAAGATTTTTCGGGTGAAAAAAGCCCAAAACGGGCAGGTTTTCAATTTCGGCTGCAAAGGTAAGGGGGGAGGGGGGAATTGCCAATAGAATTATTAAGTAATTTGATGGAGACTTAAGTTCAAAGTTGACAGTCAGTCAACAGTTCAAAGTCAACAGTACACAGTCGATAGTCCAGAGTTTACCGCAACCTGGCTTTAAGACAAAGAACTTTTAACTTAATTATTAACCACTCTACCCTCCAATCTGGCTCTTCAATACATTTTCAATTGCTGCGCAGGGAATCATGATGGGCTTATCTTCAATAACAATATCCAGCTGATTACCGGAAACGGAATAGTTCCCACTTATATTTCCGAATACATTCAGGCTAAAATTTCCACTGTTCTGATCACCGTTGAAGCTTCCGCCCTGCTTCTCTACCGCATTCTTTGCTTTTTGAAATACATCTTCCGGAGAACCGTTAAAGGCTATACTGAAATTACATTTAGACATATAAGC
>CAMPIQ010000080.1 GCA_946886475.1 uncultured Chitinophagales bacterium
TAAATATACCTACCAGGTAGGAAATCCTTTTTACCGGCCACAATACACATGGAATGTTGAAATGAGCCATATATTCAAAAACAGGCTGGTATCGGGTATAAGTTATAGCGTGACCAATGATTATTTTTCCCAGATATTCCCTGTGGACAGCAATGGAATTGTTTTATACACGGAAGGAAATCTTGAGAAACTTCAGAATTTTGGAATTTCTACCGCCCTCCAGATATCACCTACCCGGTGGTGGTCATTAAATTCAAGTGTGGTATTGTACCATAAAAAAATGAAGGGTTTTATAGACAAAGCCTATGAAGCCAGCATTACCCAGGTAAATCTGAGTCTGAATAACCAGTTTCGTTTCAATAAAGGTTGGGCTGCAGAATTATCCGGATCGTACAGCTCAAAAAGCCAGCACGATCTGCAGGAAATTGTTGACCCTGCAGGACAATTATCTATTGGCTTATCTAAAACCATATTAAAGAACAGGGGCAGTTTGCGTTTATCCGCAAGAGACATCTTTTATACGCAATGGATGAAAGGAAATACGTTATTTGTAAACGTGGATGAATATTTTAAACTTACAAGAGATACCCGTGTGCTAACCATTTCATTTGCTTACCGGTTTGGACAGCATTTTAAACCAGGCAAGCGTTCAGCCGGATCAGCAACCGAGGAAGTAGAAAGGGTTGGGAATGGATAAAACAAACCACATCGGTAATAGCCAACACCCGGCATGCATCTATTTTCTTATCGAAACTGTCTAACAATAAACACCCTTATGTTTGCATTGACCAAACTCCCGCGTTTCATGGAATATCTCTACCAGCATTATCAGAAATATTACAGTCTCTACAATGGTAGGTTAATAGAACTTTTTCCCTGTTCGGAAGCAACAGAAGATTCTCTTGCTATAGCAGATGATGATCAGTCAACCTATCAGGAAGATGATCAGATATATCAATTATGGACCACATTTGAAACTGATCCGGAAAATCAATCATCAAATCATTAATCCCAGCATTTAAATCAGGATGGCTTCCATTTATTGCTATTGCCTGATTATATCGCTCTTTTCAATCCTGAGGCCTCTGGAATTGCCCCACATACCCAAACCCGCATAAGGACTTTTTCCATTAGCACCGGATCTTAACCCTGTACTTCCCATAGTGCCCGGACTGCTTCCTGTTCCTACTGTTCCCATACCGGTTATAGTACCCGAAGAGGTTGTTGAACTTGGAAATACCCGCAGTTTTCCATGAGCATAACCATAAGCACCCTTTGGCATTCCAAGAATTTCGACATCCTTAATCTCCGGCTCAATTCCCTTTGCCCTTATATTTAGTGTATGTATTAACGGATCTGAAATGATAAAATTCACCTGAGGGCCCATGGCCGGGTTACCCATCCTGGCCTCGTAAGCGGAAAAAGAATTGAGTGTGATAACCGCACTATTACCTGACTGGTCAGAAGGTTTGAGTCCATACCCTTTTTTTACCCCTGATCTCTCTGTGTTTTTTTGTGCTCCGGCTGAATGTGCCAGCATGATAACCGTACACAAACATATCCATATCTTTTTCATAACAATAGTATATCTGATAACAGGTACAAACCTGCTGCCAGTTATAATATGGATCCGATGAGGTTGATGAAATTCCAGGGGATCATCTTAGATACAGACGACCTTTCTTCTCCTTACCAATCATCTCAAATTCAAGTTCCCTGATATATTGTAAAACCGGAAGGCTTACAATACCAGAACATTTTTCCAGTATTTCCTTCTTGGTCAATTCTTCACCCGGCTCAATGAACTGTTTCAATTCATTGTAATTAACATTGATCGCTGGTGAAAATTTATATTTCATGTAAACAATAATCTAGTTTTTCCACAAACTGATGGTACTTGTATTTTCTTTTTCCCAAACTAAAGAAGATGTTTGTCCAGGTTTAACTGAACGTACCAAAACTGCATTCTTTTGAATGACCTTTCTTCTTCTTTTTTCATTGTTACTATTACTACGCATTTCCATAATTCTGATTTTCTAGTAGAGATTTGAAAACCGTGCCAAAAAAAGATCAGGCACCATAACTGACTGCTGTTTAAGTTCAGATTGAGTTTAAAAATGACGTTTAACATTCAATAATCCTCGTTAACATGGTTAATCTATTGGCCTTCGCGGGCATATCATTCATTGAAAAAATCAAGGCCGGTTTGCACATATCCATCCACACTGTATTTCCAATTGCCTGTAAACATGTGATCATGCAGGGCTGCCCTACTTCATACCCCTATGAAAAATGGTATGATTGAAGATTTACAAAAGCCGATCAGGCTAACAGTTCTTAAAAATCATCCAATACAATGAATGATGAGGGGGCAGATGCAATACAAGACGGTTTAGCCGCCATCCCAATTTTTAGCCGGCTTACAATTCCTGAACCCCGCTGTTGTGGAAGGCATTTTTCTGTTACCTGCCATACCGTACTAAAAAATACTTAATAACCGCAGTCCGTATAAGAAAGAATTAATTATTTCGTTGAACGCAAGGGTATCCGGGGAACCATTCCTTCATTTCCTTTACATTTACTTTCAACAACCAAGCATGAAACCAAAAGAATCTTTCTGGAAAAAAATAGGACTTCACGACTGGCTATTAAAAAAAGAACAGGAACCCGGCCTTCACCAGCCAGCAGTGCTTACACCCAATGATGTTTATCATTATATACTGGAAAAATTCAGTCAAAGCATAGCGGAACTTTCATTTGCCGACCGCCTGGTTTTTTACCATGAATATATCATAGCATTCAATGCCGATGATTTCAAAGACTTCATGGATAATAAGAAAGGGATCTTTGGATTGATTGTTCAGGAAACGGTTAAAAAGTTCTATGATGTGTTGAAGGAACACCGGTCAAAAGGTAAAACCGTTGAGCCTTCGGCAAGTAAATGGGTATTCCGTTTTGTGAGCCACCCGGATTATGCCAGAGGGGATAAAGGCTTTATTGGCAAATTATTGCCGGGCAACATCTCTGGTGGCAATGAAAACCTCAGGGTTACTTTCATTCCCCGCCAGACCGGGATCGCCCAGACCTTTGACATCAATCCTGATATTCTTCAGGGATTTACCTTTTATAGCGAAGGTTATTATGAAGTTCCATATGAATCGAATTTAACCTATGATGAGGCCAGGGCAAAACAACTAACCAATACCGTTAAAGCCCGTTTTGAAACGATTGTGCCTGAAAAAGAATTCGCCGGACGCAAGATCGAGTACATGATGAGAGATGATGAGATAACCGTAAGCGGCAAGGATGAAAGCAGGGAAGCGACGAACATCTTCCGCATTCCAAGTGAATGGGTTAACACGCCACACCTCCGGATCAGATATGATAAGAATGACAATAAATTTTTCCTGGCTTCGTTTGGCGAAAAAACCCTTTTGAATGAAAAAGAAATTAACAGAAGCGATCTGCATCACCCTCAATGGACAGAACTGCCATTAAACAGCAGGATCATGCTCAATGGTATTGTTGGTATAAATATTTTTAAATCTTAGCAGCATGGTTATTTCCATTATACTTTTTGTGATATGTGCACTTATGCTGGTTGTACATTTTCGTGAAATAAAATCTACTCATGACAAAACCTGATCATTTTTTCGGTGCCACTGATACAGGAAGGCAAAGAAATAATAATGAAGATGCTTTTATAGCCCAGGCGCTGGCAGATAACAGGATACTGGCCTGCGTAATTGATGGCGTTGGCGGCTATGAAGGTGGTGAAGTGGCTGCTGCAATAACAAAGGATACGATTTTAGAAAACTTCAGAAGATCAGCTGCCGACCTTTCTTTAAAGATGAAAGCTTCTCTTGTGCAGGCCAACCAGAAGATTTATGAAGACAGACTTCAGAATCCCGACAGGAACAACATGGCCTGTGTGGTAACGCTTACCATTGCAGATATGGAGCAAAGCCAGTTCCATTATGCACATGTGGGGGATACCCGGTTGTACTTATACAGGGACCGCTCCCTGGTGAAAGTAACAAGAGACCATTCTTTTGTAGGTTTTCTTGAGGACAATAAACGAATTTCTGAAGAGGAGGCAATGAACCATCCCAAGCGCAATGAGATCAACAAAGCTCTTGGATATGACCCCAACATGGCTGGTGTTGCGGATTATATTGAAACCGGCGCTTCACCTTTCTTACCCGGCGATCTCCTACTGTTATGCAGTGACGGACTCACCGACCTGGTGGACCATAAAACCATTTCCTCAATCCTTAATAATTCTACTCCTTTAAATGAAAAAACAAGATTACTGATAGATGCTGCCAATGATGCCGGAGGAAAAGATAATATCACGGTTGTTTTGGTTCACAATCATAAAAAAGCCTCAAAACAAAAAGCAACAAGACCAGTTCTGATAAAAAAAAACGAGCAGGCACCAAAACAGGTTGAAATAAAAAAAACTCCGGTAATGCATAAACCGGAAAAAAAGAAAGGGAAAGGATTGATCGTGTTTCTTTTGTTGTTATGCATTTTACTTGCAGCGGCAGTTTATTTTTTATGGCAGCGAAACATTAAAAAGCCTGAACCTGTAAATACGGTTACCCAGGCAGTTAAAAGAAATGCCTCGGAACAGAGGCTTCTGGACAGCCTGGAAGTTTCACCTTTTATTTTCCTTGACAGCAGCTACGGCAAAGCTATCACCATATCTGACCTGGTGCTGGTACAAAAAGATTCATTATACATCAATGGCAATGGACTTACATTATCAAGTGATAGTGCTTATAACGGGCCGCTATTTGTAACCCCTCCATCATGCAATTATATTCTACTGGAAAACCTGGTGATCGAAGGTTTCACCATTGGCCTTACCACATATAGTAAAGTTGTAAAACTTAAAAATGTAAGGTTTATCAATTGTAATATACCGGTTCAGTATAATACATCCCTACCATTGAACAGATCATTAAGCGGTACTATAACGGACAGTTTATTATTCAAACCGGATTCCACATCAAAAAACAGGTAATGCGATTTTTCAGGGAAAGAAATATTGAAAGGATATTCATGCTACTGATAACAGGCGTGCTCCTGATTTTGTTTATACGCCTGGGAACAGTGCTTGAGAAAGACTACAGCGAAGTACCACAACGAATTGCCAATGGCACAATGGTAAATCTGAATGGTGGCCAGTTAGACCAGCGGATCAAAAACTTATTGGAAAAAGGATTTTATTTAGAAGACCCCCGCGATATAAACCTGGCTTACAAAACTGTTTCACAAGGTCTTGCTTCGGAGGCTGAAATGGATAACATTGGTGAACTTAATAAGAAAAGATTTTTTCTTACAACAGAGCAGGCATATAAAGAAGGCGGAGAGTCGTACAGAAAAAGAGCGGAACTGGCAAGAACCCTGCTGGGCTTTGCCGGAGATGACTCACTACGGTTCAACCAGGAATTAACAAACCCACCTCATCTGCCATCAGTTGTTGATGTTCAAATGGGAAAACATAAGCTGGAAGGGAAAGTACAGGACCGCGACAACAATAATTTAAATGGTGTTCTTGTAAGATTGCAATTAATTTTGCCGGATAGTGCCAGGCAGATTGAACTGACGAATGCCGATCTGGTTGAAGAAAATACAAATACCATCCGGAAAGTCTTTGTTGTTGATTCCGCAAACAGGGAGCTTCAATCATTAGCCGTTTATGCAAGAACAGATGCTTCTGGAAAATTTACATTCAAAGGACTGCCCGATGAACAGGCTTATGAGGTATTACCCCTTAAACCCCATTTCCAGTTTGGATCTTCAAAAGGTGTTGAGAAATTAACGAAGAATGTTTCTTTTGATTTCACCGCATCTCCACATACGATCAGGCTTTTCTCCACCAGGGATTTTAATAATCTTAAAAAAGAAGGGGCGCTTATTGTAAGAACACCTGATGAAGCCTCAAAAGGTTATACAATAATCACCACAGGCTTTTTTATTGCATTCTTTCTTTTGCATTTATTTCTAACCATAAGTTTTCCTAAGGCCGACCAGTTAATATTACCCGTGCTGATGCTGCTTACAGGAATTTCATTTCTCACTCTTTTAAGTTTGCAGGATCCTTTGCGGGACAGATTCCTTGCACAAAATATGTTCTGGTATTTTGCCGGAGGTATTGTGCTGATGGCCTTATTATTACTGTTCAACCTGCGGAGGTTCACCACTGATTCAGGATTATTCAGGTTGTTTGCATTTAAAAATGATCCTAAGGCTGCCAATGGCTGGCCCTGGGCAGCAGCCGCTGCCATCTTATTGCTCCTTACCATTATTTTTGGAAGCGGTCCGGAAGGAAGTGGCGTAAAAGTGAACCTCCTTGGGTTTCAGCCCAGCGAGATCGTTAAATTTCTATTACTGGTTTTCCTGGCGGGTTTCTTTACCGCAAATGAAAAATTCATTGCAGAATACGGCAGATGGCAGAAACGGTGGTCCTTCTTTTCATTTGCTTTATTATCCATTATAGTTTCCATTTTATTATTTCTTATCCTCGGCGACCTCGGACCCGCAATGGTGGTCTGCTTTACCTTTATAGTTTTGTTTTCATTTTCGAGAGGTGATTTTTTACTGGCGGTAGGAGCCGCAGTATTATATGTGCTGGCGATATGGCTCACAAAAAACCTTTGGATAGCCACTGCCATTCTTATTGTTATTCTTGTAACAGCATCTTTCGCCATTAAAAAAGGAATGAGTGAATCAGCTGTTATGGTGATTTTGGTAATGGCTGGTTTTTTATTACTTGACCAGGTACCTTTTATAGATGATCTTTTTCCAGGTCCTGTGGAAAGACTGGTAGAAAGAAAATCCATCTGGCAGGATCCATGGAATAACGAAGTGTTTGGCGGCGACCATATTGCAAACAGCATATGGGCTATGTCGAGTGGCGGCATAGAAGGCCAGGGTATTGGAGAAGGTTTTGCCAAGACCATACCTGAAGCCCATACCGATATGATACTGCCTTCCATGGGAGAAGAGTTTGGTTTGATGGGCATTCTCTCTGTATTTATCCTTTTTATCATTTACCTGCACCGCTCCATCATCATCGGAAGACAAACCGGAACGCCCTTTCTTTTTTATTTATGTGCAGGCATTGGCATCAGCACCTTTATACAATTTTTGCTGATAGCAGGAGGTTCCATTGGTGCACTTCCACTTTCGGGCGTCTCCCTTCCTTTTATGAGTTATGGAGGTTCATCGCTTATCATGAATATGATGGCCGCAGGGTTTTTATTATCTGCATCCAATGCTCAGGGAACAGCAGTACAAATGAAATTTATTACGAAACAGCAGGACAGGAATCTTATACCTGCATTGGTTGCTTCATTTATAGGAATTCTCTTATTAGGTATTACCGTTACCCAATATCTGTTCAAAAACAAAAAATGGGTAGTACAACCTGCTCTGGTGGCAGACAGGAGCGGTGCAAGGATGTTTAGTTACAATCCACGTATTGCCATATTAATGAACCGCCTTGGCGCCGGAGATCTTTTAGACCGTAATGGAAGATTGCTGGCAACAAGTAAACCTGAATCAATCGGGAAAAACAGGGATAGCCTGGTTAATGCTGGTCTTGATGCCATGGCCCTTCAGGCTATAAGCCGCAAACGTCTTGACAGGTATTATCCATTTGAAGAACACATGTTTTTCTGGATCGGAAATTTAAATACAGGCATATTTATGGGAGGCACCAATGGATATTTTGCCGAATACGAACACATTGCTGAACTGCGAGGCTTCCCCGCTCCCACAACGCATTTTGAAGTAACGGCAAGCCGGTTCAGGGAGAATCGTTTTCTTCCAAAGCGAAGGCAGGAAATGACCGTGGCTAAAAAAGATTATTCTGCCATATCAGATCTTCTGCTGGCAGGCATCAACAGCAAAGAAGTAGAAGCATTCAAACAAAGGAACCGTGATGTACAGCTGACCATGGATGCCGCATTACAAACAGAGATCCAGCAGTCGCTTCAATTACTGGACACATTACGAAACAGCCGTATTTCTGTAGTGATCATGGAGGACAGTACGGGCGATGTTCTTACTTCCGCTGCCTTTCCACTACCCTCAATTGATGAACCTGAAAAACTTTTGCTGACCACAGCTGAAGAAAACAAACTGTCGTACTGGATCACCAATCGTGATCCCGGATTTACCCATGCCACCCAGCCCGGTTCTGCAGCCAAACTGGTTACCGCCTCCGCTGCATTCAACAAAATGGGAATGGAGGCAGCCAGTAAAAATATCCTGATCCGTAAACAGGACCTTATCAGGGTGAAAGGTGAAGAACCGGATGAAACAGGTAATATCAGTTTACAAAGAGCAATTGTACGTTCAAATAATCCGTTTTTCATTAAGCTCGCCAACCAGGAAAGGCTTCAGGAAGAAATGGCTACCATTTACATGCAGACAGGCATGTTTTTGCGTGGAGTGGGTGGTTATTATTTTAATGGGAACCATAGCAATACCGTACAACAGGACAAATGGAGGGAATTCTGGAGGTCAACAGAATTTAAAAGCCTTGATCGCTATAACCCGAACGACATCCGGAAAACCAGGGCTACAGGTGTTTCTGGTATGGCCTGGGGTCAGGGAGAACTCATCTCCACGCCCGCATCCATTGCAAGGGTTGCATCATCCATTGCAAACAATGGGATCATGAGGGAGAACCGTTATGTAATGAAGATCAGCGATTCTCTTTTGGGATTGAATGAAGCTATTGAGGTATTGGAAGATCCGCAGTATGCCGAAGCGCTGACCTCTTATATGAAAGCACAAAGTGCAGGAAAAACAAATAAATTAAAAATTGCTGTAGCAGGAAAAACCGGCACGCCGGAACGTATGGTAAGAGGCAAACGCATAAATGACGGGTGGTATGTATTTTTTGCACCAAAGGCCAACGGAAGAGGCCATATTGTGGTCTGTATAAGAATTGAAAATACCAAAGGCTCAAGTGTAGCGGTGAACCTGGCTGGAACTCATATCATTCCCGCGCTGTTGAAAAGAGGCTATATCCGGGGATTTGCAACACCAGGCCGTCAGCCTGACATTAGAGTACAGGCTGAAGAATAAATATGGACTGTTAATTGAAGTAATTACAATAAAATACAACTATCAACATGTTTGATTTTCATAAACAAAAAAAGAATCCTGTTCAGCCCGATGTTAAAACCATCAGGCACCTCCTTTTGAATTTTATCAAGGACCATTTGCAAAGATGGGAAGGGGAAGGCAGCTTCATCAAAGGGATGCAATTATTCCTTGCTCCTGAACAGGATAAACATGTTTATGAAGCCGTGGTTTATTTTCATGAACCCGGGAAATTTCAACATGAGGAAGTTCAAAAAATTGCAGACGATTACGCAATTGAACTGCCGCCGGCTTGGACGATGGATATTTTTTTTAATGAACAATTACCGGAAGAAGCGGTAAAATCAAAAGAGCTTCCTGTTGCCCTGCATATAGTTACCAACAGAAAGCCAACCATCAATAAACCAACTTCCGCTAAACTAACCGTGTTGAAAGGCGAAGCTGAAAATGAAACCTATAAGATCAATGCAAAAGATGGAAAGATCTGTATTGGCAGGGACAGGGAAACGCAGACATCGGAAGGATTTTTCAGGTTGAACAAGGTTGCATTTCCCGGAAACAGCAATGATCCGGCTAATAAATATATAAGTCGCCAGCATGCACATATAGAATGGAATGCAGAAGCAGGTTGTTTTTTTCTTTTTGCAGATGAAGGCGGATTGCCACCAAGAAATAAAGTAAAGGTGAGGAAGGGTGATGGAGAACTGATAAAACTCCAGGCCTTGCAGATCGGCCATCCCCTGGGAGAGAACGACCAGATCATAATTGGTGAAATGGCACTGTTACAATTTAATTATACGGGAGATCAATAAAATGGCTAAAGTGTTCACGATAACTGAGGGACTGGAAAATTTAGGCGCATTAAAAACAGGTGGCCAGGGTTCTGTATACAAAGGAAAAAGGATTGGTGAGATCATATCTGCAGTAAAAATATTACCAACACCCATGGTCAATGATGATCCGGGCAATAAAAAATATGCAGATTTTCAGAATGAGGTCAATAAACTGCAACGCGTAAACGAGCAACCCAACCCCAATGTGGTAAAGATCCTGGGATCCGGCATAACTGAAACAGGAGGTTTCCCATTCATTGAAATGGAATTTATTGAAGGCCCTGATCTCTGTGAATTGCTGCAACCACCAAATGACAGGATTTTCACTATCAAAGAGACCATCAAAGTGGCCGAACACTTAGCACATGCTCTTTCGCATTGTCATAATCTTGATGTAAAACATGGGGACATCAAAAGTAATAATGTAAAATACAACCGTCATACCGGCAATTATGTGTTGCTTGACTTTGGTTTAGCTGTTATGTCGGATGAACAAAGAAGAACAAGTCTCCGGAATGCAGGTGCTATTGAATTCATGGCCCCTGAACAAAATGAAGGAAAGATGTTTTTTCAAACAGACGTGTACAGCTTCGGCATCATCCTGTTTGAATTACTTGCCGGACAGGTGCCTTTTAAACTGGATAGCAATACGGAAACTGCGCGGAATCATATAATGCTGGCGCATATGGAAACAGGGGTTCCGGACCTGGTTTTGTTACGTAAAAATAATTTACCTGCAAACTGGCCAGAAGAAAAGAAGGAAGCAGAAATGAATTTACCAGCCTGGTTAACCCATGTAGTTTACAAATGCCTTGAAAAACAGATTGAGAACCGGTTTGCAAATGGTGAAGTATTGTATGAATTTGTTTGCCTGAACAATACCCTTTCCACCGGTACTCCTGAGCTGAATGCAGGCAACACAGCTATACTTCAGGAAATAAATAAACGGCTTATTTCAGAAAAAGAAATCTTACAGGAACAACTCCTGCTTCAGCAAAAAGCCACAGAGGAAAAAGAAAAGGAATTAATTCTATTCAGAAACAGCCTGCAACATCATGCTATCTCTACTTCCCCATCTCCTGGTCATGGTGTTTCAAAAGCGGCTTTTTCAGGACTGGTCTTCACCAGCATCATTCTGGCTTCCATTGCCGCCTATGGATTATTTTTCCGTAATGCAAACAGCATTGCTTCAACCGAGGTAGTAGTACCGGCAGACAGTACCCACTATTATGATTCAATAGAAAAAGCTGCAGATGAAGAAAGGGAAAGCACTGCCCGGATCAAAAGAAAAGAAAAAGACGATCCCATTGTGGCAGATACCGTCAGTTCAAAAAAAGATACAAACCAGGTTAAGTTCAATTCCACCAGGAAGGATTCAATCAAAAAAAACATAACTGTTGATACTTCCATGGAGAACAGTAATGATTTACTGCCATCAGAAAAAAATGAGTATTGATCTGTATATTCAAAACAATTTTACTTAAAATTTATCTAATACACCATATAACACTGTTATGTAGGATACAGTGCATTAAATTTACTTAATGGCGAAAGTCTTTACCATTACGGAAGGATTGCAAAATCTCGGAGCGCTTAAAACCGGAGGTCAGGGTTCGGTTTACAAAGCAAAGCGAACCGGAGAAATGATTACTGCGGTAAAGATCCTGCCCACACCAATTTTCAATGAAAGTCATGATGATAAGAATTATGCTACTTTCCAGAACGAGGTTCAGAAATTAAAAAAGGTAAATGAAGAGCCCAATCCCAATGTGGTCAAGATCATATCTTCAGGTTTGACCGAATCGGGCGGCTTTCCATTTATCGAAATGGAATTCATTGAAGGTCCAGATCTTGAAGAATTACTCAAACCACCACATCCTCCGGTATTCACTATCCGGGAAGCAGTAAAAGTAGCAGAGCATCTTTCTAATGCATTATCGCACTGCCACCGTTTGAATGTAAAGCATGGTGACATCAAAAGCAATAATGTTAAATTCAATGTTCATTCCGGAAATTACGTCTTGCTTGATTTCGGACTTGCTGTAATGTCTGATGAACAACGCCGCACAAGTTTAAGGCAGGCTGGTGCCATTGAATTTATGGCCCCTGAACAAAGTGAAGGCACCACCTTATTTCAAACGGATGTTTACAGTTTTGGGATTATTATTTATGAATTGCTTGCAGGCACAGTGCCTTTTCCGTTAAGGGATAAAAGTGATACGGCACGAAATCAGGTTATGCTGGCACATATGGATGCCTCGCTTCCGGATCTGTTAACCTTACGCAGACAAAACCTTCCTTCGGACTGGGATGATGATAAAAAAGCACTCGAAGTAAGTGTTCCAGCCTGGCTTATCAATACTATTTATAAATGCCTGGATAAAAAACCGGAGAACCGGTTTTCCAACGGAGTTCAACTGCACAACCATATTGTACGTAACAGCCTGGCACCTGTAGTAAAGCAGGAGATAAATTCATTTCAGTTAGAGCAGTTGAAAATTGAAAATGAAAAACTGCGGAATGAAAAAAAAGAATTGGAAACGGTACTGATGCGGTATCAAACCCCTCCGCAGTCGCGGGAACCAAACTATGTATCTACACAGGAGATACACAGGCGCTCTTCTTCATCCAGCATTCTTATTGCTTTTTTTATAACACTGGTGGTAATAGCTGCTATCATATTTTTTGCTTTAAAGGAGAATGATCCGAAATCAATTACTGATCAGCAACAGCAGACAGCAGACAGTATAAAACAACCGGTAACATATAAAGTAGCAGCCACCCGCGCTTATTTTCATAACCAGCCAGATGAATCAACAAGAAGAAGTGCATTTATCCCTGCCAATGCATCACTGGAAGGGACAGACGAAAAAAATGGTTTTGTTTATACTGAATTTACAAACAGTAAGGGGCAGGTGTCCATTGGCTGGTTGCGTAAGGAAGACCTGATTACGCTGGAAGAATGGACCACCCAGCAAAACAATGCAAGACAAAGACAGGAGCAGATCAAAGATCAGTTAAAGGAAGCGGCTGATTATATGAATAACAACCGGGTAACTGAAGCACTTGTAATTTATAGTGACCTGGCTGCACAGGAAGTAACTGAGGCCATGTATCATTATGCAAATATTACCCTGCAGGGCAAAAACAACCATCTCAGCTGCCAGGAAGCATTGTCTTTAATGGAACAGGCGGCAGAAAAAGGTCATGCTGCTGCAAAAAGAACACTGGGATTCCTGTATGTTTTTGCCGACCAGCGGGATGTACTGGCACTGAGCGGATACGAACAATGCGGGTACCCGAAAGATGTGATCAAAGGCACACAATTACTGATACAGGCTATAAGGGATGGAGATACTACAGCAAGGGATATCATGGAACAGATAAACCGGGAAGACGAAGTACCACCTTCAGACCAGTAATTTTCTTCTGGCAAGGTTTTTCCATATATCATAAAAAAGCCATGAAAGAAAAACAATTTGACCCTGCACGATACAATGAGAAATCTCCTGCACCAGGACTTGCAGCTGTAAATACGCATAATCCGGAAGAAGAAGAACCGGATAACGTACCTCCGCAACAGGTGATGAATGAAGAAGAAATGAAAAGGGTTGAACAGGAACAAAACCGTACCCGGCAAAGCGAAAACGAAGAATTATAAAAATGAGGCGAAGGTCTTTTGCATGCGAGCATTGTTATTAACTTCATGCAAACAGATCTTATGCGATGGTTCTTTATTTTCTTCATTACACTTTATTGGTTCAATGCCGCTGCACAGAACAAAAGACCGGCTGATCTCGGCATTTCCATAGGGGTAATGCAAAGAGGCAACTTAAATGCCATAACGGATGTGCCTGGAGTTAAAGTGGGGCATACCACCATCATCAGGGGCGATTCGGTAAGAACAGGCGTTACGGCTATCCTGCCTCATGGTGGAAATATTTTTCAGCAAAAAGTTCCTGCTGCTATTTATACAGGAAACGGATTTGGCAAACTTTCAGGGGTTACGCAAATCCAGGAACTGGGAACGATTGAATCTCCCATTATATTAACCAATACTTTAAGCGTTGCTGCCGGGATGCAGGGCGTGATTCAGCACACATTACAACAAAAAGGAAATGAACAGGTGCGTTCAGTAAATGCTGTTGTTGGCGAAACCAATGATGGCGGATTAAACGACATCAGGGGTATGCATGTAAAAATTTCAGATGTTACCCATGCCATTAAACATGCAAATGATAAAGTGGAAGAAGGAAATGTTGGCGCAGGCACAGGTACTATATGCTTTGGATTCAAGGGCGGTATTGGAACTGCTTCGAGAAAACTACCGCAATCAGCAGGCGGGTATGTAGTTGGCGTACTTGTTCAAACCAATTTTGGCGGGGTGTTACAGATTGATGGTGTTCCTGTAGGTGAGGAGCTGAACAAATTTTACCTCTCTAACCAGTTGAATAAAAAAGAAGATGGTTCGTGTATGATCGTGGTTGCTACCAATGCACCACTTGATAGCCGCAACCTGGAAAGGCTGGCAAAAAGAGCCTTCCTCGGACTGGCCAAAACAGGTGGTATAGCGCACAACGGTAGTGGTGATTATATCATTGCATTTTCAACGGATAGTTCATTAAGGGTTCCGTATAATCCGGAATCATCCATTCAACATTTACCCGTGCTGCACAATGATTTTATTTCCCCTTTGTTTATGGCAGCCATTGAAGCCACTGAGGAGGCCATTATCAATTCCCTGTTTGCTGCAGAAACCATGAGCTCAAAGAATATGAAAGTGGAAGCATTGCCGGAAGAGAAAGTAATGGACATAATGAGGAAATATAATAGGGTGAAGAAATTTTGAGTTGGGGGAGATGGGAAGAAACCATCATTACGAATATTCTGCAGACACAATAATAAATCTCGTCTTCCTCCCTTACCCTATGAATTAATTGGCAGGGGATGATTATCTTTAAAAAACACTCCAGACTCATGACCAAAATCCTGCTGTTCTCCGGGCTTATTGCCATTCTTAGCTGGCAAATGCCATTTCATAAAAACCTGTTCACTTCCTTTACAGGCCCTTTGCCTGCAAAAGAGATCAGAACCGGTGCAGATCAAACTGAAAAATATCTACCTCTTTTGAAAGGAAAACGGGTAGCCATTCTGGGAAACCAGACCTCTATAATCGGCAACACCCATCTTGTGGATTCCTTACAATCCTTAGGCATCCATATCGTAAAAGTATTCGGACCGGAACATGGATTTCGCGGCCAGGCCAGCGCAGGTGTTCAGGTAAAGGATGAAATAGATAAAAAAACAGGCATCCCTGTTATCTCTTTATACGGCCCTAAAAGAAAACCTTCAAAAAAAGACCTGTCTGATGTGGATCTCATGATCTATGATGTGCAGGATGTTGGCTGCCGTTTTTATACAAATATCAATGCGCTGGCGGAATTAATGGAAGCATGCTATGAAAATGGAAAAGAACTATTGATACTTGACCGTCCCAATCCCAATGGATATTTTGTTGATGGACCTGTGCTTGACATGAAACTGGAATCAGGCATTGGAAGATTCCCAATACCTATAACACATGGAATGACCATTGGAGAGTTTGCGCTCATGATCAATGGTGAAGGATGGCTGAATGATAAAGTAAAATGCCAGCTCAGCATCATTAAGGTTGCCAATTATGATCATGATATGCCATATGAACTTCCTGTAAAGCCATCTCCCAATCTTAATACCCAGCAATCCATTTTACTGTATCCTACCACCTGCATATTTGAGGGTACAATTCTAAATCATGGGAGGGGGACCTATTTCCCATTTACAGTTTTAGGCGCACCGGCATTAAAAGGAAAATATGATTTTTCATTTACTCCCACTGGCATTCCGGGCATGTCTGAAACGCCATTGTATATGAATGAAGTGTGTTATGGTCTTGACCTGAGAAACTACGATACTGAAATTTTAAGAAGAGAGAAAAGGATCAACCTGCAATGGCTTAAAGAATTATACAAAGCTTACCCCGATAAAGAAAAATTCTTTGATCATACACAAAGCAAAGAGATCGGAAATGTGGATTTCCGCACCGGTGATTCGAGGTTGAAACAACAGGTAATTGATGATGTGCCGGACGAAGAGATCAGAAAAAGCTGGGAGCCTGCGCTGGGAAATTATAAAGAAATGAGAAAAAAATATTTATTGTACCCGTAGAAGTTTTTGCCCTGCAGGTTTGCTTCGCCCGCAATAACAACGCACCGTTATTGCAAGCGGAAGCGTTAAAAAATATAATATTATAAAACTACCAGCGA
>CAMPIQ010000081.1 GCA_946886475.1 uncultured Chitinophagales bacterium
ATTATATATTGACAAATTAATATGATGATTAATAAAAAAAGCCGGGATATCCCGGCTTTTTTTATACCTGTTTAGATTGAACAAAAAATTCAGGGGATCTGATAAAAGCACTAACTTAATAGTGCGTACTCCTTTCTAAACCCACACTTCCATTCCTGTCATAAACATTCCTGCCCCCTGAATAGCCAGCAAAGTGATAAGGGCGGTAAATAAGCAATATGTGGCTTTTGATTAAAGTAATACCCGGTTCCAATTGGGAGATCTTTAAGCCAGGATCAGTTTTTCGCCACCTGCCTGCCATTACCTTTTCGCAGCTTTAAGAAAGCCCTGGAAATTTAGAATTCCGGAAGGGTCAAATAAAAACTTATACATTTTTTAAACTACCAATATTCGGACGATAAATTTTTATAGCACTATTCTTTAACCTTTAAAATCTATTGTTATGCCAGATGTATTAGAACAAAGTGCATTAGACGTTGCGCAAAAAAACATGCTTGCTTATTTTGAAACCCATGATGTAAAGTATGTTGCCGAAGATGCCGTTTTCCGTAATCTAAGTACGGGTGAAGTGTACACCGGCCGTGCTGAAATAGGAGGCATGCTTCATTTTATTTACCATGTGGCATTTGATGCCAGGGCTGAAATGGTGAACCATATAATTACAGAGAACAAGGCAGTTGTAGAAGGGTTCTTTAAAGGAAGACATATAGGTGAGATTGCCGGATTCAAAGCAACCGATAAGGAAGTGGATGTACCTCTATGTATAACCTACGATCTGAAAAACGGCCTGATACAGGAGGCAAGGATCTTTATGCTTACGGACGTTATGATGAAACAGCTGGGTGTTTCTTCCCAGGCTCAAAAAACAACCTACCTGGTGCGTGATATTTTTCAATTGAAGTTTGGTCATTTCAGGGATGCAAAAAAATTGCTGGAAGAAATTCTTGAAAAAGAGCTATTGCCTGAAAATAACCATGCAAGAATACTGACAGATTTTACCGGCAATTCCTACCGGCTTATACTGGAGAATGGATTTCCTTCACTTGAAGCGTATGAAAATTCTTTGGGCAACAGCCTTCATGCAGATGAGTGGCAGCAATGGTACGAAAAGTTCAAATTGCATGTTGAAAGCAGCCATAGGGAAATTTTAAAGCAGGTGATGTAAGGGGGAAGCTATGAGCTACGAGCTTTGAGTCTCGTAGCTCATAGCTCATAGCTCGTATCTCATAACTCATAACTTTTTCAACACCTGCCCGCTCCTGGTTCCCAGATGTTTATCATTTTCAGCAACTACCTGTCCGTTTACTATTACATACCTGAAACCTTTTGAATAGGCATGCGGCTTTTCAAATGTGGCCATATCCTGCACTTCATTTTCATTAAAGATCACCAGGTCTGCTGCAAATCCTTCTTTTATCAATCCCCTGTCATCCAGTCCGAATTTCTGGGCAGGAAGAGAGGTCATTCTTCTGATGGCTTCTTCCAAAGAAATTACTTTCTCTTCTCTTACATATTTAGAAAGCACCCTGGCATTGGTTCCGTAGCCTCTTGGATGCGGTGCGCCCTGTCCAAAAATGCGGATAGAAGCATCAGAGGCAAACATGTTGAAAGGATATTGCATAATTGTCTTTACATCTTCATCGCTCATACCATGAAACACCATACCGGCACCTCCTTTTACAATCATATCCATGATGGTTTCCGTTTCTGCTTTGGCCTTATGTTTTCTTCCCATCAGCCTGTTGATCTCTTCAATGCTCTTTCCATTGTAAGTAGTGTCCGCCCGGTAGTAAGCCACCATGGCATAGCTGAAATGTTTTAGTTTTCTCTTCTTTAATTTTTTAACCAGGTAGTTGCTAACATATTTTCTTACCCCGGGTCTTTGCAATCTTGCTTTGATGGAATCCTGTCCATCGGAAAGAATTTCATCAGGCAATAAAATACTCAGGCTCGTACTGCTTGCTGTATAAGGATACTGGTCGATGGTTACATCAATTCCTTCGCGCCTTGCATTGATCACCATATTCAGGGCTTCCTGGCTCCTGCCCCAGTTTTGTTGTCCGCTTAATTTGAAGTGTGAAATTTCAACAGGTATGGAAGCTTCTTTTCCAATCAGCAATGTTTCCCTGATGGATGCAACAATGGCATCACCTTCATCTCTCATATGTGAAGCATAAACACCCCTGTATGCAGAAGCTACTTTTGCCAGCCGCACTATTTCTTCCGTTTTTGAATAGGCTCCGGGTATGTACTGCAAACCCGTGCTCAATCCTACCGCGCCGTCTTTCATGGCCTGTTCAACCAGGGCTTCCATTTTTTTCATTTCATCTTCTGTGGGAAGTCTGTTGGCTGTTCCCATCACCGACCTGCGTACCGTATTGTGACCTAAAAGCGTAGCTACGTTTATAGAAAGTTTTAAAGAGTCAAGTCTATGGAAATATTTTTTCATGTCTGAAACTGAAGAACCGCAGTTTCCGGTTACTACTGTTGTTACTCCATCCAGAATAAAATTGTCGGCAGTTGGGTTTTCTGCTTCCTCCCCTTCAATATGCGTATGAACATCTATGAAACCCGGCGCAACAACCATTCCGCTAGCATCAATGGTCTTTGTTGCTTTAACATCATAAAGCTTGCCTACCATGAAAATCTTTCCATCCCTGATGGCAATATTTCCATAGTACCAGGGGTTGCCCGTGCCATCAAAGATCCTGGCATTTTTAATGAATATATCAGCAGTGTTTTGTGAAATGGAATTCAACGACAAACCAATGGCTGCCATCAGGAAGAGGAATAGTTTCATGTTTTAAAGATATTGAATCGTTTAAATCATTTTGACAGGAATGGCTGATTATCTAAATTGAATCATGAACCGTTTTGCTCCCTTTATATTCTTGTTGTTTCTGCCCTTCCTATCAAAGGCACAACAGGGTTACCAGCCCCGCTATTTCAAAGACAGTTTATCGAGAATTGAAAAGATCAGGTCTGTAAAGCCTGTGGTCGATAAATTATTTAAGGAACATGCAGAAAAGAATCACCTGCCTGGTTTTGTGTATGGGATCATTGTAGATGGAAAGCTTTTATATACAGGGCAACTTGGGTATACAGATATTGAAAAGAAAACTGCGGCTACTACCAGTTCCGCTTTCAGGATCGCTTCCATGAGTAAGAGCTTTACGGCCATGGCCATTGTACAACTTAGGGATGCGGGAAGGTTGGATCTTGATGATGCTGCATCCACCTATATTCCCCAGATGAAGGGGATAAAATATCTTACTACTGATGCGCCAGAGATCACCATACGGCATTTATTAAATCATTTGGGCGGGTTTCCTGAGGACAATCCCTGGGGCGACCGGCAACTGGCTGATAAGGATGAGGAATTGATGGATCTGTTGGATGGGATTTCATTTTCCAATGTTCCCGGCATAAGCTATGAATACAGCAACACTGGCTTTGCCCTTCTTGGCAGGATCATTACCAATGTAAGTGGTAAACCATACCAGCAATATATCAATGAAAATATCCTGATCCCCCTGGGTATGAAGAATACCTACTGGGAGTATAAACGGGTTCCTTCCAGTGAACTTGCGCATGGTTACCGCTGGCAGCATGGTAAGTGGGAGGAAGAGGCTTTGTTAGCTGATGGTGCTTATGGTGCCATGGGTGGACTGATCACTACCCTTGAAGATTTCAGCAGGTATATGAAGCTTCACATGGAAGCCTGGCCTGCAAGAAGCGGTGAGGAAAATCCTGTCCTTAAAAGAAGTTCATTAAGAGAAATGCACACAACAGGTACCGTCAGTTCCTTTAATCCGCGTTACCGCTATCCCGGTGGAAGACTTTGCGCTACAACCAGCTTATACACCTATGGTTTGGGGTGGTCGATGGATTGTGAAGGCAAAACATGGTTTGGACACAGCGGAGGCCTGCCTGGATTTGGAAGTAACTGGCGACTCTACCCGGAATATGGAATAGGTATTGTTTGTTTTGCCAACAGAACCTATGCTCCAACATCTGCCTTCAATGCCGCTGTGATGGATACCCTCATCAGGCTAACAGGATTACAGCCCCGGGTTATACCCGTTTCTCCGGTGTTGCAGGCAAAAATGGATCAGCTGGTAAAACTTCTTCCTTCGTTTGATAAAGCAGAAAAATCAGGATTGTTTGCAGAGAATTTTTTTCCGGATAATCCGTTGAATGATCTGAAAAAATTATCAGCATCTCTTTTTGCCAAAGCAGGAAAGATCAGATCTGTGGGTGTAATGAAACCGGAAAACCAGTTAAGGGGAACATTTATTTTACATGGTGAAAAAGGGGATATACATATATTTTTCACCCTGTCGCCTGAGCCTGATCCGTTGATACAGGAGCTTGATATGTGGATGGGAAATGATGATTAATGGTGTGGTGGAGTTAAGTTGATTATGCAAGGTTGATAAGAATCTATACAACCTTATCCTGCAATGCTTTAACCACTGCTTCTCTTCCACAATTCACATGTAGCTTGGTATAGATATTCCTGATATGTCCTCTTACAGTATCCAGTGAAATATAGCAGGTGCTGGCTATCATTTTATAACTAAATCCTTTTACCAGAAGTTTGAGGATCTCCGTTTCGCGCGGGGAAAGGTCGTAACTGTTTTTCACCAGCGGTTTGGATTGAAATGAATTCAAAACTTTTTTTGCAATGGAAGGTGATAAAGGAGCACCACCATGAAGAACATTGTCTATGGCTTCAAGAAGATTTACGAACGAGGTGTTTTTAAGAATGTATCCATTGGCTCCGGCACATAAACAATCAAATAATTTTTCATCATCTTCAAAAACCGTATGCATGATGATGTGCGTCTGTGGTCGTTTTTCTTTGATGATCCGCAATCCTTCAATTCCATTTACACAGGGCATGTCTATGTCCATGATCACCACATCAGGTTCCAGTTCATTTGTAACATATGCCGCGTCTTCACAATTTTCATAGTCCCCGCTTACCTCGTAGCCTTCCACGCCTTCTAAAAGGATGCGAAGCGATTTGCGGAGCTGTTCATTATCCTCAAATAAAATAATGCGGACAGCCATATTTTAAAATTAACAAATACACCGGCCTGTAACAATGACATATTTATGCTATGTCTGCCTCCAGCTGAATGGTAGTTCCCTTGCCCTGGGTAGACAATACCCAAAGCCTCCATCCATTGGTGCGCGCCCTTTCCTTCATGTTCCGCAATCCATTTTGTTTACCTGTATCCGAGCTGTCAAATCCAATTCCATTATCTGAGATCATCATGAATAAAATATTCTTCTCCACATAAACCCTTACCTGAACAATGGTGGCATTGGAATGTTTGGCAAGATTATTCACAGCTTCTTTAAAAACCAGGTATAGGTCTCTTCTTTTTTGCATGGATAATTTTTCGTCGCCAATGCCATTTCCGATCTCTACTTTTAACTCTATATTTTTTGCTTCCAGCATTTCTGATGCATAATTCAACATGCGCGGGAGCGTTTCACCAACCGTATCAATTTTAGGGTTGATGCTCCATACAATTTCTCTCATGGATTGCGAAACATGCTGACTGTCCTGGTAAATGCGTTCCAGTATCCTGTTTAACGAAGGTTCATATTGCAATTGTTTTTGAACCAGCAAAGTACCCAGGCTGATATTAGTAAGGGTTGATCCCACTTCATCATGAAGATTTCTTGAGATCTCTGTTCTTACTTTTTCCGTGCGCATCAATTCCCGGAGCCTGAACCTGTACAGGGCATAAAATATTACGCTTAGTGTCATGATGATCATTGCGTAGAACAAAACCGTTTTACTGAATGGTTTTTTAATATAAAACTGCAAGGAGGCTATTTCATCACTCCACGCACCCATGTTATTACCTGCGCGTACCATGAAAGTGTAGTTACCCGGAGCAAGGTTACTGAAATTGATCTGACGTTGATTCCCTGCCATTACCCAGGCCGTGTCTACCCCGATCAACCTGTAAGCATAATTGGTTTGTGCACCATTGGTCAGGTCAATGGCTGCATAATGAATGGTAATATCATTTTGTGAAGGTTTGAAGCCAGCCGGTTTTGCATCAAATAAAAAACTCTTTCCATTGACCAGCATGCCAGTGATCATTGTTTTTTGTGGTTGACGGGGAGGATCCATCCTGTTGGGATTGAAATAGAAATAAGCGCCGTTACCTCCATTGTAAAGTAAGTGTTGATCCTTGTCGTAATAAAAATGTGCAGTGGTGAAATCAACAGGAAGCCCTCCGGCTGAATTAAAATTGGTGAACATTTCAGTAGAAGGATCAAAACAGGTAAGCGCACCCAGGGTTCCCAGCCATATTCTTTTTAAACTATCCTGGTAAACCGAACTAACATTACTATTGGCAATGCCCCTGTCATGTCCGTATATCTTCATGGTATTTGACCGGATGTTATATTTCAAAAGGCCACTTGAAAAGGTGCCTATCCACAAAACCGAATCGTTTTCATACAATAGTCCAACAAGGGGGTTGATCTTTTTATGATCCTTATAGGGCAATGCAACCACTTTGAATGCATCGCTCTTCCTGTTCCAGAACACGAGAGAGGGACTTGCATCGCTGGTAAACCACAGGTTCCCATTTTTATCCTCTGCAATATGCGTAGGATAACGGAACGGATAGGCCTTCGGGTGATTGGGGTAATGTTTGAAAATTTTTCTTTGAGCATCAAAATAACAAACACCATTTCCTAATCCCAATCCCATCCAGGTAAGTCCATAGCTATCGGTAAACTGTGTGGTAACGGCCACAGAATCCAGAACCTCAGGTTTTCCAGGATAACTTTTGAGCCTCCCGTATTTTTTTTCCGGCAGATAATACCAGAACAGCCCTACCTGTGTTGCTACCCAAACTGAATCTCTGTGTACCTGTTTTACATGCCAGATGAAACCGGGCCATGGGTTATTTGCATTTTCAATTATCGAATGATGATGGGTTTTTCCCGTTAGAAGGTTTTTTTGAAAAAAGCCGTCACCATAAGTAGCGATCCATAAATTGTTTTCGTACCTGCTGAAGGAATTGATCTGAGATTTTATGGCACCCTCCTTCGTTAACAGGATCTGGCTTTGAAAATTTTGTTTATAAGGACAGGCTCTCTTTATACCCTGTTCGGCAGTTGCCATCCACCAGTTATCCTGCCTGTCGCGAATTGCTGAAATGAATTCTGTTCCTTCAAACACCAGATTTGAAATGGACGAAAGGGAAGGCTCGCGGTTGCGCCAGTAGATATTGACCTGTGCCATTCCATAATTATGGAAAAGAAACAGCAGCCGGGAAGAATCCATTGTACTTACTTCCTGCGACCATAAAATAAAAGGATAACTATTGTAGGGAAAGAAAAGACTACCTGTTTGTTTTCCATTTTCATTGATCAGAACCAGGCTGTCTTTTCCCGGCAAAATACACAACAGGTAACGGTTAAATACCCTGAAGGTATTAACAGCAGGATAATACCTGTGATGCTTCTTTGACCACAGCCACATTTCCGTTAATAAAGACAGCTTACTTTTATAAACCGATCGTTGTAAGGGAAGTGCATGAGATAACTGCATTGAATAAACATACCAGCCGTCAAACCTGTATACAAGCATGTCTCCATTGATCCAGGGGATCATTTTTTCAACGAACCGAAGTCTTTGCTTTGAAGCATCTGATTCTTTGAAAGAAGAAAAGAACGTTCTTTTTAATTTCAGGTTCTTATCAAAAACAAAAATACAATTCTTTGATGCAGCCCAAAGGTTGCCATGGCTATCTGTTTCAAGCAAAGAAATAATATTATTGTATTCATCAAGAGCGCTCTGGCTATCATAATAAAAATTAGTAAATGATTTTAAGCCGATATTGTAAAAGGAAAGGCCACTCCTTGTTCCAATGGCAATTACATTGTTGGGAAGTTTATAAAGACAGTAAACAGAATTGTGAGGAATGGAATTTGAATTCTCCTGTTGAAAGAAATGTGTAATGGCCGTACCGTCAAACCTGTTGAGTCCATCAGTAGTGGCGATCCACAACAATCCCTGATCGTCCTGCAATATATCCGTGATATTATTACTGCTTAAACCCTCACGTGTAGTAAAATTTTCCAGGAAGTGTGGTGGTTCCTGTGCCTTTGCTCCTGAACAAATACAAATTAGTATGGCGTAAAAGCTACGCACTATTGCGGTTTTGCAGTATTAATTTAGTTCTTTTTAGGCTTATTGATTAAAGGAATACCGGATAGCTGATCAATAGGTATCATGGTGACAGCTGCTTTCCCTGTTCTTTTATAAAGTAAACACGTGGTATTGAATCAGGAACGGACGGCCTTTTCATTTTCATTTCAGTAAATATTCATTGACGCCTGACTTTGGATCCCGGGTTTGTAATACAGGGAAAAAATGCGGGGCGTTTTTAATATCGGCATATGGGTTCACCACTCATAAAAATTTTTTTATTCTTTCCTCCCCTTCTTCTACCTTTCGCAGGACCAAAACCGGCTATATGTTTAAAAAATTATTACTCCTTTTCCAGGTAACCTGTTTTTTGGTTACCATCAGTACTGCCCAGAAAAAAGATTTGACGCCTGAAGACTATGGCCAGTGGCAAACCCTGGCTACCACAGGCATGTCGCCCAATGGTGAATGGATAATCTACCATATAATGGTACAGGAAGGCAACGATACATTATTCGTGGTAAATAAGAATGCCAACAAAACTTATAAGCTGCCTTTTGCCGTGAATCCCGAATTTTCGGGCGACAATCAGTGGCTTGCTTACAGGATAGGTGTTCCGTTCAAGGAAGCCGAGAAGCTCCGCGACCAGATGAAGCCACTGGAATATAAACTTGGAATATTGAACCTGTGGACAGGTAAAACAGAAGAGATCAAAAACATCAACCGCTTTGGATTTTCACGCAATGGAAAATTTATTGCCGCTTATCTCACACCACCAAAAGACAATAAGGACAAAGGAGCGGTGTTGCTTGTGAAAGATCTTTCAGATGGAACTACACGCACCATCGGTAATGTTACTGAATATGCATTCAACAAAAAAAGCGATCACCTGGCCTATATCGTGGAATCTGCAAATACAGCAGGTAATTCCATTGAGTTGTACAATCTGAATAATACCATGCTGAAAGTGCTGGCAAGTGATACGGCCAGGTTTTCCAAATTAACCTGGTCAAAGGAAGGCGACGGACTTGCTTTCTTCAGAGCATACCGCAAAGACAGGTATGAGGAAGATAATGCTGTTGTTTATACGTACACAGGCCTTTCAAAAAAACCGGCAATGAAGATCCTTGATCCCGAGAAGGAAAAGGATTTTCCACAAGGCATGCGGATCTATACCAATTCCAGCCTTGCTTTGAGTGATGATATGACCACTGCGTTTTTTGGATTGAAGCCCTGGACCTATAATGAACTTGCAAAGAAGGACGATAGAAGGCCTGGTGACAGCATGACCAGAAAAGATACTTTGCGAATTGACAGTACAAGAGCCGTGATAGCCGCAAAAAAGGGGAAGACCAGTGAGAAACTGGCAGGCCTTGACATCTGGCATTGGAATGATCCGGAGATCCAGCCGAGGCAAAAAATTACATTGAACCAGGATACTTTAATGAGTTCACTTAGCGCATGGAATCTTGATAATGGAAAATTCTTTACACTTACAACCGATGAAGCCCCGTTGGCTCAGCTTACAGGAAACCAGAAGTATGCTGTGGTGTATACCAATACCAAATACAAACCGGCGTTCAAGGAAGACTATGCCGATGCATGGATTGTTGATGTAAAAACAGGCGAACGTAAACTGGCCTTTGAAAAAACGCTTGCGGGTTTCAATACGTTTCCACGCACTTCACCGGATGGCAGGTTCCTTACTTATTTCAAGGATAAGAACTGGTGGTGTTATAATATAGCAACCGGACAAAATATCAACCTCACCGGCGGCCTGCCTTCCGTTTTCTGGGATATCCGTGATGATAGTCCAGCGCCTAACCGGCCTGCAGTTGGTATGGGGGGATGGCTAAAAGGAGATAAGGAAATTTTGTTGTACGATGAATACGATGTTTGGGCCGTAAAGCCAGATGGAAAAGGTGCAAGAAAAATTACGGACGGTAAAGCTACAGAGACCGTGTACCGTGTGCAGCGGCTTGATTTTGAAGAAGCTTATCTTGATGACAGCAAGCCTATATTCTTTAACATGTATGGAGATAAGACCAAAAAGTTTGGTTATGCAAAGATGGAAAATGGAAAAGTGCAGCCATTGGTATTTGAGAATATGCTGGTGAACCGTTTAGTGAAGGCAAAGGATGCCAATACTTATTTGTATATGAAACAGGATTATGATCAGTCGCCTGTTCTCTATGCAACATCAGATTTCTCAAATGCAAGACAGGTGGTGGCCACCAATCCACAGCAGGCCGGTTATCATTGGGGCAGGAGTGAACTGATCTCCTATACCAATAAGGATGGGAAGAAAATGCAGGGCGCATTGTTTTATCCGGCTAATTACGAGCCTGGCAAGAAATATCCTATGATCACTTACATCTATGAGGAGTTATCGCAGACTGTTCACAATTATACCAACCCAAGCGAACGTGGTGCTTATAACACCACCAATTTCACCACCAATGGGTACTTTGTTTTCCGTCCGGATATCACCTACAAGATCAATGACCCCGGAATGAGTGCCGTGAATTGCGTAGTACCTGCAGTGGAAGAAGTAATTAAGACGGGCATGATCGATAAAGATAAGATCGGGTTGATGGGCCATAGCTGGGGCGCTTATCAGACGTCTTTCATCATTTCGCAAACAAATTTATTTAAAGCGGCTATAGCCGGTGCGCCATTGACGAATCTCATTTCGATGAGCAATAGCATTTACTGGAATACAGGAACACCTGACAGCAAGATCTTTGAAACAAGCCAGGGCAGGTTCGACGGACCCTGGTATGAAAGGATGGAAGAACATATGCGCAATTCACCTATGTACCAGGCGGCGAACATTAAAACTCCCTTGTTGGTTGCTTTTGGTGACAAGGACGGAGCGGTTGACTGGCACCAGGGCATTGAAATGTACAGCACCATGAGAAGGATGCAGAAGCCGCACATTATGCTGGTTTATGCCGGAGAAAATCATGGACTGGCGAAGAAGGAAAACCAGATTGATTACCAGAAAAGACAAAAGGAATTCTTTGACCATTATTTATTAGGCAAGACACCGGAGAACTGGATCGTGAATGGTATGAGCCAGACTGAGAAGGCGGATAAGAAGAAAGCAGAGCCGAAGGGGAAGGTGTTTTGAAAATTCAAGATTTAAAAGTAAAAATCAAAAAAGCGGAACCCGAAAGTTCCGCTTTTTTCATAATTGCTTAAAGTGTAAAAGGCTTCGGGTTCATTAAACCTATTCGAACTTTGTCATCCCGCAGGGATCTGGAAATCGGGTGTAACCAACCCTTGAAAAGAACAAACCCACAATGCTTATCCCGAAGAGGTTTGAGCATTGAGTGTAAATAACAATAGACTCTTTATACGTTCATTGACAAGTTGTCCAGGCAAGAGGATGCTGATTGTTCTATCACTGTAAATTACTTAAGCACCACCAGCTTTTTTTTCTTCTCGTCTACCAAATATTTTACACCTTTCACAATAACAAAAAGTACATTTCCTTCCTTTACTATTTCTCCGTCTTCAATCTTAATTCTCCATTCCGGTTTATCACTGAATAACCTGATTTTCTTTAATTCCTGTGCGTATTTATCAATAACAAAAAAACTTTCCTGTTCTTCATCATAGATCCAGTGTGCTGCATCCATGGCCAGGTCCATCTTTTCCTCTCCCGCAGCATTGATCAGTTTAACGCGGTTAACATATTTATCCGTATAAAATTTGTAACTGATGATATGCAGGTCGTTTTTCCCTTCCAGTTTTGAAAGTTGGGAAAGAATAAAATTTGAATTTTCAAATTTGATGCTATACACCGTATCTGTAATGTTGTAAAGTGAATCATAGTATCCATAAACTCCTCTTCCTTTTTCGTCATCATAGTAGGCTGTGCGGAGAACGCCTTCCAAAGAGTCATAATAGACCTTGTGAAGGTTCATTTGAAAAGGCTTCCTGAATTCTTTCAGCCAGAGAATGCTTCCGTTTTCATCGTACCGTATTTCGGAGAATGCCGTGTTGTTCATGTTTTTAATGAGTTGTATAAAACCACCTCCGGCAGCTGGATAAACATTCAGTTCATAGTCTTCAATATATTCACCGGGATTATTATAATACTCAGCAGAATCTTTCGGTGAAAAATATTCAGCCCCTAGGTTTTGACGGTGTAATACCCAGAGTCCAGGTGCATTATCATAGTATGTGGGATTCCTGGAACTGAAGTCCCTGGTACGGATCAATGGTTTGCCATTGTTGATTTTATAATCAGGATCAGCTAATGCATTTAACTGCCAGCATACTGTATCGAGTTTGGCGCGGCTAACACCATTATTGAACTGGGAATGTTTTGTCAACTGTGCCAGATCGTCAATGATCTGATCCAGGTTGTTTCTGAACTTGTAGTTATGTGATTTTAGCAGTTCTCGTTGTATTGGTGTTCCGTCATCATATAAATGCGTCATACTATACAGATAACCATAAATTCTTTTTTTGCGTGCTTCTTCACCATTGAAATAAGCCGCCATCCAACGGTAGATCATGTAATATGAAAAATCTTCGAATTTGAATGTAAAACCGGCATCGGTAAATTGTTTAAGGTAATCATCGTGAAATGTTTCCGGGATCAGTCCATGCATTTCTTCAATTCCCAAAGAATCATAAGTGTCATTTAGTTCTTTCCACAATCCTTTTTGTGCATATAATTGAATGGTCTTTGCCAGTTTTTCAATATCCTGGTTAATGGAAAGCAGTTCCCATTTATATTGTTCGTATTGATTTTCAGAAGCCCTCTTTGCATCGGCTTCTGCTTTCTCCCTTCTCAATCTTTTTCCATTAAATAGCATATTGACAGAATGTGCAATATCCTTTAAGCTGACATTTGTATTTCCATTTCCATAGTTTACGTTACCGGAACTTTTATTTACCGGACTTGAGAAATCAAGCCTTGTGCCGGTAGGAATACGAACCCCGCCTTCGTACCGGTAGGTTTCGTAAGTACGGTAATTCTGTGATTTGGCTACCAGGGCTGATAAGGCAAAAAATAAGCAAAGGGAAAATTTCATGGCAGCTAAAATAAAAACAGAATCAGAGATTACATAATTGACAGGGTGTTGATGCCCTTGCAAAAGACAAAACTTCTTCGGAAATTGATGTAGCCAATTTTTAAAGACCTTATCATGCATAATTTATCTTCAGGTATCAGCGGGAATAGGGATACGGGTTTAACTCCAGGCATCAGGAAAGATGATTCAATTTTGTCCAACCCGCAAACCAAACATGAATCCCGCCCTTCACCTCCTCCTGACCATATATTCACCTACCGGCGGCTAAGGCGGATGATTGGAATACTTGGTGTTTCCCTGCCTATAATATTGGTGCTCCTTTCATTGATCTCGCTTTTTGATACAGATATTCAACCTTCCATATCCCATTACTATTATACTAATCTTCGGGAAATATTTACGGGTACACTTTGTGGCGTAGGTTTATTTCTGATCTGCTACAAAGGACATAACAATCCATTATTCTGGAAGAATGATAATTTTCTGACCAATGTGGCCGGTGTTATGGCTTTTGGTGTGGCCTTCTTTCCAACATTTTATGAAGCGGAGGAACAAACCATTCATACACTGATAGCAGGTGTTGAATGGATCGGGTGGTTTCATTATGCCTGTGCTGCTTTTTTATTCTTAAGCTTTTCTCTTTTGGCCATCAATGTATTTACCATCGGACAAAACATTGATCCCAGCCTTCCCAAATCACGATTGAATGAAAATAATATTTATAAAATATGCGGGTATTCCATTTTGGTGTTTATAGTATTGGTGCCGGTAGCTGCAAGCCTAAAACTTTTTGAATATTCCACACTTGTATTTGAGGCATTATCCCTTTTTGCTTTTGGCACTGCATGGCTCATCAAGGGCCGGGCCCTGGGAGATAAAGGAAAGATCGGTGAAGTGTTGTACAAGGAAAGAAATTGATTTAATGGTATTCCGTTTCTAAAAGTCCTTTTTACAAACTGAAAAGAAAGTGGGAGGTTGTGCGCATTTAAATTGTTAATGATTTGCATGGAACATCAGTGCAGGTTCGCCCCGGGGGCTTATTCTCCTGCCGGTTTCTTATATTTACACCACAAAATCCGAACATATGGGTCTTCCGGTAAACGATAAAAAAAATCCAAATAAGAAATCAGGCAGCAATAAGAGCAATGCAGGCAATTCCAAGTTTATAAAATCTGCATCTTCGTCAACCAAATCTCCAAACGTTGCCAAGAAGATCAGGGGAACGGGAGCTAACAGGGGAAGTTAAGCGGCTAATATCCTGACTGGTCGTTTAAAAAACCTGGATTCATTGCATATTTAATGCAGTGAGGAGTACCGGTCATCAGCCATAAAACAATATGCCTGATCATTACTGATACAAATGGCCATTGTATAAGCCATCTTCATTTCATTAAATGCTGATGGCAACTTTCAGCGGAAAACAGAAATAAAAAAACCCAACAGAAGCCGGGTTTTGATTTTCACTTTTATGATGAAAAATTTTCATCTGCTACATCCACAAGAATAATATATCGCTGTTCTTTATTGCCGTTTTTATGTAAAAACTTCTCTTTTGTTTTCACAATGAAATTGTGATTTTTTATCAAATGCTGTGCAATGGTATAAGCTTCGTCTTTTGTTTTCTGTTTAATAAAACGTAGCCAATGATATAAAGTAGGGAATGACCCGTCCGGATGCGCATGACTATCGGGTACACCCTTATGTATGCTGTTAACACAAGCATGGGAATATACGCCACTCCTTTCTGCAATACGCGCAGGTGTAAAATATACATCGCCATTTGAGAAAATAAAAAATCTTTTCGAATCCACATCGGCAGGTGTATGGCTTCCAAATTCCCAGAGGTCTTTTACATCATTGTAAGAAATAACCTGCAGCCATTCTTTTGCAATTTTTGGAATATCTGATTCTGTTGCAGTGAAAAATCGGTTTATAAGTTCTCCAAACTTTTCTAACTGGTCTGCTGATGGCATTTTGTAAATATTCTGGCCCATACCACAAAATGCCCACAGGTAGCCTTTGTCTTCCCGGTATTTTTCACGATCAGCAGCTTTCAGACCGCTTTCTTTTGATGGCATGCCCTGTATCCAGCCTTTGTTCACAAATTCAATGCCCAGGGAGGTGTCATTAAATGGGCCAATATGATATTCTTTTTCCAGGAGGTCGTTGAACTGCAACACTTCGTTGGTTTTTAAAACAGATAAATGTGAAGTGGTATCGTTTACATCATAAAAACCATCTCCTGTATCAGCAGCCGATTCATGGAAGGTGATGTGGATGATATCAGATATTGCTCTGATCTTTTTTGGTTTTTTGTTGTGGGGAATATCCGCATTGGATTTCCAACCTTTATAATTTCGATATCCCGGAATGCCAGATGGATATTCACGGGCATTACTTACAATTGTATCCATTGCCACAGGATCATAATCGCTGATCTTTTTCTGTGGCGAAACTGCAGGTTCAAATGTCGTTACACGTGGAGTGGTTCCTGCATCCAGCACATCCGATCTTTTGAATTGTCTTATTTCCCGGATGGTATCGCCAACTTTGTAAGCGCCCCCGGAGATCCTGATTACATTATCTTCAAAAACATAAGTGGGCCGCGATCCATGAAGAAACACTACTGTCAACGGATCTTCACTCATTAAAACTCCGAGGTAAACCTTTTCATTGCTGAAAGTAACCCGTACAATATTATTTAAAGCAGGATTGGTATCGCCCGGAGTAAACACTTCATATTTGGTAAGGGGAGTTCCTATGGGAAATCCTCCATTGGATTTCTGGACCGTCCAGCCATCAAGAGAGAAACTGTATTTTTTTTCGGAATGTACAAAGCGGCAATCAATGGAGCCTGAGCTGACATTTGTTATTTCTGCTACATAAGCGGCTTCATCGCCCTTAAAAGAGCAGACGAGGAAATCATTCTTTTTCATTCTATTAAATTTTAACTGAAAAAAATATTTTATAATGATCCAAATGCATTATTTCATTTTACAAATG
>CAMPIQ010000082.1 GCA_946886475.1 uncultured Chitinophagales bacterium
GTATATATTAGAGCCCAACTAAAACTAAATTACTTATGGAAAGTCTCACTTTCGGTTTTATTATCATCTGGCTTGCAGTAGTGGTATTTTTAATTGCCTCTATCTGGAAAGTATTTGAAAAAGCAGGTCAGCCGGGATGGGCTGCTATCATTCCCATTTACAACACCTACATCATGCTGAAGATTGGTGGCAAACCGGGTTGGTGGCTGCTTTTATTATTGATCCCTTTTGTTAATATCATCTTCCTGATCTGGACGTATAACATGATCTCGAAAAGTTTTGGTAAGGATGAAGGGTTTACCGCCGGACTGGTGATCCTGAGTTTCATTTTCTGGCCAATCCTTGGTTTCGGAAGCGCTACCTACAAAGGTCCTTATGGCGATCCGCAAAAATTTGCCGAAGCCCAGATGCAGGATAATTTTGATTTTGAGAACAAGCAATAAACATTTTCGTTCCAGCCTGAATCCCGCATATTGCGGGATTTTTTATTTGAGGTCATTAAAACAGGGCATAGGATTTTCATGTTTTTTTATAAAGGAATAAATATGAAAAATACAAATGACCCCCACAGGAATAAAACCTCTGATAAAGGAAGTAATAAGGATCCTGAAACAAGGGATGATTCAGCCATTCAACCCGGCGTTCAAACCATCAGCGATAGCGATCATGACCAGGACAATGAGCAGCTTACAGACACAGCAAAAGGAGACCTTTCACAGGCAAAGGATAAAAATGCACAGCCGCGGTTCGATGAAATTTAAAGTAGGAACCTGATCCAGGTTCCTACCATCTGAGCAATCGGTTTCGTGACCGACAGCAGCTAGTAAAAAACCAACGCCCGGACGTCAGCTCTTAACCTGGCCAGGTTTTCATTACTTCATTGCACACAGTATATACGGTTATGTTCAGGTTTGATCACCTGCAACAATTCTTTATAATTTGATTACCTGCAACAATTCTTTATAAAATAAAGAATCCCTGTAATCAGGGATATAACGGTTAAGCTTATTGTTTAATCAAACAAAGAAGTGTGCAGTCAGAAAAACTACATCACTTAAAATTTTTTAAGCATGTCAGGATTTTACCTGCGGCTGGAAATAAAAATAAGTACGCCTGTTAATCATACAGGCGTACCTGTTTTTATTATTCATTCCCGGAATCCTGGCCTTGCTGATTTCTGCCACGTCTTCCACCGGAGCTCTGACCTCCTCTCCTTCCTATCTCACTCATGTGCTCCCGGTTGCGGCTAACGATCTCACCACCTTTTCTGCCTGCTTTGCGGGCTTCCTCACTATTCCACTCATGGGCAACACCCTGCCTGTGTGCGGCACGGCCACCCTCACTGGCTATTTGCTTTTGTCTTTCTGGACTCATGGCTGCAAAACCACGATTGCTTCTGCCGGCATTTCTTCCATTTTCATTTTCATTGTTAGAAGACTGCTGCCTGTCTGAAATCGGCTGTTCCATATCCATATTCTGATTTTCTGATTGTCCTCTTTGATCTGACATAACACACAACATTTAAAAGGTTAACTATTGAATTGGGTTCAAGCCAATCACAACAAAATAGTGCCGAACTCATTTAAAGGGGGATAATCGAGCTAGTGTGTAAAATCTGGTATAGAAATCAACAGTTTGTGTAATTAGGTGTGCAAGCGGCCTGAACAACGACTTACTTACCGGTAAGGTTATGGTTCTGCAAGCGGAACCGGTGGGTCTAATGCACGATCCTGAAATCTTTAAAATCCCCCGGAGGCAGACTACTCACCTCAACATGGGTAACAATAGCGCCTGCAGGCCCCTGCCTGCACCAGTTTACAAAAGCTTCTATTTCCCTTTCATTACCACTTACTATAGCTTCAACATGACCTTCCCTGGTATTTTTTATCTCACCGTATATACCGAGTTCCCTGGCCTGCTTTTTTGCAGATGCCCGGTAATAAACACCCTGCACTTTCCCTTTTATTATGACCTGGACGGTTGGCATAAGATTTTCGAAAATAAATAAAACAGGGTATGGATCCCAATACTAAAAAAAAAGACCATCCGGAAGAGAATGAACCCGGTGACACCACTCCGGCCTCAGGAGAAATCATAAAAAATCCGGACCCGAGGGCCAATGAAAATCTAACAGAAGAACAGGAAAACAATTCAACTTCAAAAGGTGCCGGCAGTGAGATCACGGATGGTGAAGCTGGTTAACCATAAAAAAAGATATATGAAAGAAAATAAAAACAACAAACAGGAAAACCAGGAAGAAACGCCCATTTACCTAACGGGTGACAGCACTTTGCAAACACCGGAAGAAGACCGCCGGGATTCTTCCCAGGGTGCAAAACAGGATATGGCCATGGAACCTTCAAAAGATGATCTTCATGAAACAAATGCAGACCGGTTTGCCGGAAGCGACCGGGCTGGTACTGCCGAAAGGAAAGACAATGATATGGATCCATCCAACAATGATGACTGACAGTTGATCAGCCCATCTTTTGATTTTGCATGGAACGGATCATCTGACCATAATCCCATTTGTAAAACATGGCATTAACCGTGGCCGCAATTCTTTTTGCACGGGTAGCTTCTGTTTTTGCACTATCGATCCACTTAGTAAAATAATTCCTGTGTCCGGAAGGGAGGCTGTTATAATAAAGGAATGCATCGGGTTCATCTTTAAGGCAGTCAATCAATTCAGCCGGTGGTTGAATTTTGTTATGATCTACTTCCATGGAAACTTTAACGGTAGCTCCTTTTTGTTTTTTGATGGCCTTCCGGATCGGGGCGTTCAGTGTCAGGATAAAATCCCCACCACCAAATGGTATCAAAGCCAGCAGTTCAAAAGAATAATTATCGAGACGGCCCTTTACCCTGAATCCTTTTTTATTACCCGGCTGCAGCTTGTTGGCCAGTTCAGCAGGAACCTCAATATATGTCCACCCGGTTTTCTCTCCCTGTTTATCAAATTTTTTTATGGTGGCCGTCCAGCTGATCATTAGTATTCGGTTTTATTTGCCAGCTGCATCCACTGTTTAAATACATGGTGTGCAGACTCAAGGGGCATATGAAAGAACGGGATCTGCCGCTGTTCATCCGGTTTGTCAATTTCATCATAAATAAACATATCATCAAAACGGATGGCTGCTGCATCTGCCTTTGTATTTGCATAAATTACTCTGGCAGGCCTGGCCCAGTAAATAGCACCAAGACACATGGGACAGGGTTCACAACTTGTATAGATATCACAGCCGGTCAATTGAAAACTATTCAGATGCTTACATGCATTGCGGATAGCAACAACTTCAGCATGAGCCGTAGGATCATTTTCAGTAATTACACTGTTGCATCCCTCTCCTATGATCTCACCATCTTTTACTATCACACAGCCAAATGGCCCACCATTAAGATTTTCCATACCCTGCCTGGACAATTCAACCGCCCTTTCCAGGAATCTGAGGTCTACATTATTCATGGGTGCAATATAGAAAGTTTATAGTTTTTAGACCCGCGTTTCAAATCAAAAACAAGCACCAAAATAGCTGACATCATTGAATCTGCATTGGTTTCATAACTGGTATAACCCGGAGATGATTTGCTGCCGCTATAAGTTCCGTCTGACCGCTATATATATAAACTACCTTTTCAAATACCTTCCCTTCAGCAATTTTTCCAAAACATCATCTCTGTTTGTGCGGCTAATAGGAACATGGTGAACACCGATGGCGATATCATTTCCTTCGATATTATCAATTCTGGCAGCTGATACAATATATGATTTGTGGGTCCTGATAAATTTTTCTTCCGGTAAAAATTCTTCTATTCCTTTAAAGGTGAGGTAGGTAATATATTTTTTGCTGGTGGTATGTATGGCTACATAATTCTGAAGCGCTTCAATATAGAGGATATCATCATGAAACACCTTTATTAGTTTATTGTCGGCCCTGATGAAGAAATAATCTTCCTTTGACCCGGCAGCAAAACTGTTTTTTTGTCTTACTTCATAAAATTCTTTCACGCGCAATACAGCCTTTAGAAACCTTTCAAAGGAAATAGGTTTAACCAGGTAATCAATTGCATTGAGATCAAATCCATCAAGTGCGTATTGAGGATAGGCTGTTGTAAAAATAACAGGAGGGGGATTTTTCAGGCTTTTAAAAAAATCCAGTCCGGTGATCTTTGGCATTTGAATATCCAAAAATACCAGTTGAACCGCACCATTATTTAAAAGCTCCATGGCTTTCAGTGGTTCGTCAAATTCACCAGCCAGCTTCAGAAATTCCACATCAGCGATATATTCCCTCAAACCTTTCCGTGCCAGGGGCTCATCGTCAATCAGGATGCATGATATCTGTTGCATTAGTTATCAATTTTTATCTGCAGGTTCACATCAAACCAGCCATTATCATTTTCGATGTTCAATATATGCTGACCCGGATATAAAAGTTCCAGTCTTCTTTTCACATTTTCAAGTCCGATGCCACCTGTCCCAGCCACTGGCTTCAATTGATTTCCTTCTGTTGTATTGCGAACGGTGAAATTCATTGTTCCATTCTGCTTTGAAATACGGATATGAACCTGATTGAGGATGGTATCATAATGCGAAAGATGCTTAAAAGAATTCTCAACAAAAGGAACCAATATCAATGGCTCAATGTAGAAAACGGGCAGCCCATCCTGAATGTTCAGTTGAATATCGAAATTATCGTCTCTTCTTAAACGCTGCAGGCCAATATAATCCCGCAGGTAGCCGATTTCCTTTTCAATAGGGATTTTTTCACCCTTTACTTCATACAACTGATAGCGCAACATATCTGAGAACTTGTGCAATGCTTCCCTTGCTTCAACATTATTCTTATCAATAAGAAAATAAACCGAGTTAAGAGAGTTGAACAGGAAATGGGGATTGATCTGGGACTTTAAAAAATTCAATTCAGATTCAGCACGCTCTTTGGCCACTTCCGCGAGTCTTGTCTGCAACTGCAGAAAATCAACCATAAGTTTCACCGCTACACCTGCCGTTACCAGGAAGAAATGGGGGACTACGTTATTATAAAATCTTTCCTTGATCCCTATTGTTCCATCTGAAAGGTCCGTATCAAGATAAGATGCTATCACATACATTTTAATGATGCTGCTTGATAATATCAGGGCCAGGTATGCAATTACAAACCAGACGTATCTTTTTTTGTAAAGCAACTGAGGCACCAGGATGTAATTAGCAAAATATACCATCAGTGCGAGATCAATGGTTTTGATAGTGGTTACCACCACTGCCTGTTGCGGAGTATAATCCTGGTAACGCAAAAAATACCAGGTGATCCACACCAGCATCCATAATATCAAATGATGGAGCTTATTATGCCATATCATTTCCCTGAACCTCATCTTTCAAAATAAATCTACTACTTCCTCATGTGAAAACAACTTACACCTCCTGTTTTGTTTTGCTGATGAAATGCATACTGCTGTTCATCAAGCGTTTTTTACCCTTTGTGTAAACAATTTGAAGCCCTGTTGGGAAGCGCCCAGATTTGTAACAGCTAAACTCTTTGTTATGAACTATTTTATTTTATTGTTTTTGCTGGTAACCGGCATTTCAGGCTGTGCACAGGGCAATTCAAAAACAAATATTAAAGAGGCTGAAGTAAAAGTTGGCGGACGGTGTGAAGGCTGTGAAGCCATTCATGAAAGTACTGTTCCATTTGAACAGCTTAACTGGGTGGATACGCTTCCGGGTTTTGCTGAAGGTGAACAGAAACTTGAATTGAGTGGGACGGTTTATCACAGAGATGGTAAAACGCCGGCCAAAGATGTGGTGATCTATATTTATCATACCGATCGCCAGGGATTGTATAACAATAAGGGAAATGAAAAAGGATGGGCTGAAAGACATGGTAACCTGCGTGGCTGGATAAAAACAAATGATAAGGGTCATTACAAATTTTACACAACAAGGCCCGCTTCCTATCCCAACAGCAATAATCCGCAACACATTCATCCCACAATAAAAGAACCTGGATATACTGAATACTTTATAGATGAATATGTATTTGATGATGATCCCCTGTTAACCAAAGAACAAAAGCTTAATGCCCAAAACCGTGGAGGCAGCGGTATTTTAGTCCCATCAATGGTTAATGGAACCTGGGTTGCTAAAAGGGATATTATCCTGGGTCTGAATGTGCCGGGATATCCCAACAGATAAAATCGCCGTAGGTGAAATGAAAATGGTAGTGCAGATCCCCTGTCTTCATGAAGGATAAATAAATTGCTAAAACTGTTTTCAACTGTTTCATATAACGGTTCGTTCACAAAACGGGGTATGGAATATGAACCCGGTCAAACCTGTGATTCAACACCATCCTATGCACAGGGTTTATCAATTACTCAGAAACAATAAAAGATCAGGGCCCTTTACCCTGGAGGAGTTGCAAACAAATTCCCTGCAACCGCATGACCTCATCTGGGTGGATGGGAAAAGTGCCGGCTGGCAATATCCTTCTGAGATCAACGAATTAAAAAAGCTGGTTGAAGCATCAAAAGAAGAACTGAGCCCGGTAAAAGAAAAATGCTACGGTAAGGATACATCATCTTCTACAGCCAATATTTCAACCGGCAGCAAACGAAGCGGGATCTTTGTTAGTCTCCCCGGTATGGTCAGGAAAGTAGACCAACCAGTTTCACCCCCTGTTCAGGAAGATAGAAGAGAGGCATTTGAAAAGAAAGCGGAAGCGCTTTTTAACAGCGTTCAGTTGTTTGCACAACAGGAAAACAAAACCGTTGATGAAGAAATAACTGAATCAGAAGTGAAGTATACAAAATCCTTACAGGAACTGAAATATGAATATGCCTCCTGGATCCACCAGCAAAAAAATAAGAACAGTAACTGGAAAAATAAAAAGTGGATGGTGGCAGCATGTTTCCTTGTCATTGGAATCGCTGCTTTTGTTTTTGCCTATCGTTCAGATAAGGTAGATAGCCTGGCCTTCCAATCCGGGCCATCATATCCCAATGATGAGCTGGTAACACCGGCCATTGAAGATGAAAACCGCAGCAACATAATTAATACAACGGTAAAAGCCAATCCCATAAAATCTCCGGTCAGGAAAACAAGAACGAACAGTTTTGAAAAACAAAAGAGGTCAGAAAAAAAGCCGGATGTTGTTCCCACAAGAAAAAAGGAAGAAATACACCAGGAGAAAAATAAGACCCCCTTACCGCAACTGGTCAAAATAAATGGAAGTTATAAACCCATTGGAAATGGCGTTGCAAAGCCCCGGGTAACGGTGAGGAACAACAGCATGGAAACATTAAGCGTTGTTGCTGTAAATATTGTTTATTATAAAGCCGATGGATCACCGGCCGGTAAAGAAATACTTTATTTTAATCAGCTTTCTCCAAACGAATCTATGACCTTGAAAGCCCCTGCCAATCCAGTTGCCGAAGAAGTGAAATTCAAATTGGGGCTGATCAGCAGCAAGGAAGGCGGAATTTATTATGCCCTGCAGTGAACCTTTGCCTCAGCCACTTCAAAATTCAATGAAAGGCATCACCATTGGTGAAGTCATTATCAGGAAGAATGCTGAAGCCTTTAACATCAGCGATGTATTGATCCATTTACATAAAAAAAAGACCCGGAAAAAAATTTCCAGGTCGTGGTGTTTGGCATAGATCCAGGTATATCAGGAAAGTTTCTTTTTCAGGAAAAAAACACCAATGGTTGTAAAAAAAGCCAATGAATACTGAATTAGTTTTTTGGTGCTACGAACTCTTGGCTGACAGGGCTTATACAATGAGGTGTCGCCTTTTAAGGCTGCCTGTATGGCTGATTCAAAATCATGTAAAGCCAGGTTCATATCAGCATCATTTGAAAATGCCTGTCCGTTTGAATAGGTGCCATGCAGGCATATCCTTATATATTTTTCATTCAGGGGCAGTACCGACACATTCACATAATACAGAACCTCTTTTTCAGGTTGCCTGTAAGCAAACCTGTAAGATTCAATCATTTTGTTTTCGGAAACCAGGGTAATGTTGGGAACGAATGCAGGTACCGATAACAAACTATTTCTGGCCTGTAACTCAGAAGCATCAACAAAGGATTCCCTTGAAAGAAAATTTTGACGTGGCATGGCTTTTCATTTATTGGTGAATAGGTTAGTTAATCTATTACTAAAGTAACAGTCCGCACAATAAAAAACAATCGGTAAAACTCTTGAATTTTAATAAGTAGAATTCCTATTAATCTATGTTTCTGACGGGTAAAATATCAATACCGGTTATGGGGATTTTAACAAAATCCGCCTGTGGTATGCCTTATGGCACCCTGTTTGTCCATAAAAAACTATGGCAACTATACATTTAACAGCACAGGACTTTAAAGACAGGATCTTTGATTATGAAACCAGTCAGGAATGGAAATTTAAAGGAGACCTTCCGGCAATTGTTGATTTTTATGCAGACTGGTGCGGCCCCTGCAAAGCCATTGCGCCTGTATTGGAAGACCTTTCTGAACAATACGAGGACAGGCTGGTAATTTATAAGATAGATACCGATAAAGAAATGGAATTATCCTCACTTTTCGGGATCCAGAGCATACCAACCCTGTTGTTCATTCCGGTGGAAGGAAATCCAATGATGCAGAAAGGGGCACTTCCCAAAAATGTTCTGCAGGAAGTGATCGAAGATAAACTGCTCATTAAAACCACGTGATCATTTACGTGGCTTTTTGGGTTCTTCCTTTTTATCCCTTCCGTTTTTTTTATCCCTAACCCCCAGGTCAGGAGATCCATCCCTTGATACTTTCACAAATGCCCTGTCGGTATTTTTTCCAGGGGCTTCCTGTTCCCTAAAATCATTTTTGTTTTTATTCATGACAAATGGTTTTGATTAAAGAAAAAATTTGAATTAAAAAAAACCTTGTGCTGATGCATTGACAGGCATAGGAATTTTTTTTCAGCCTGTCTTATAAATCAGGCAGCATTCTTTTCTGATAACCCAGAAAAAAGAATGCCGTATTTTATTGCTGAGTGATCATTTCCAATTGAAATCGATGCTGCACAAAAAAGCCCCGCTTGCGCAGGGCCTGAAAACCGTCCGAAAAATCAGTACCGCCGGTTGTTCCTCCGGCTATTATCATAATGACCATTCCGTTGATTCCTGAAATAATCATTGATCCTTCTGATCTCCTGGTCTCTTTGCAATTCCAGTATATGCACCTGTCTGCGTTTTTCAGCAGGTCTTAAATACCTGCTATGTCTTACATCCTGGATCTTTTCCCTGTAGTGGTACCTGATCCTGTTTACATGCTCAGCTCTTTCCCTTTCAGAAAAAGATGAATGGTTACCATACCTTCCATCATTGGTTCTTCCGTTGGACTGACCAAGTACCACATCCCTGGAATTTCTTTGCTGGGATGGATACCGTCCCGATTGTGCCATGGCTACACTCATGGTGCATATGGCAATTAAAACTGTAAGGATTCTTTTCATAGTTACCCATATTTATTGTGATATAGTTGAGAGTGGTAATTATGAATAACGTTTAACCGGCAGGGTTAGCACAGCTTACATAATATTGTTAAAGATTCAGAGAAATCCTAAGCAGCCTTCAACACCACAATTACATTTCAGGCTTCCTTCATGATGTGTGATACCGTAATTACAGGTGAGTTCTTCACGTGGAGCTATATTGGTTAAAGCATAAAATTCAACATGAAAGCCAATGGTTCTCATAAAGGTGTTGGGTTTACATGAATGATTTACATACCTGAGTGCATTGCTATTCACTGAAGCATCAAGGGTTTTACCATTCCAAAGTTCAACAAGGGAAATCGTTCTTTTTGACCTCGCCCTGATGCGCCCTTCTTTTTTTGAGATCACCCGGCCACCCAGCGACCCTATTTTCCTTTTAGCCGGTATGCTTCCACCCGAGTAAACTCCTTTACCGTGGATGCGGCTTCTATCTACCTTTAAAGGGAATACTATATTTCCTTTTATTTCCATTTTCCTCTGTTATTTAAAAACAATATGGATGGAATTAATTAGCTAATTGTTTAAAGCTTAACCCATTACATATTTGGACCATTTCTTGCCAACAGGGGTGTATGACTAAGGATTTGAAATATCATGCTGATGAACATGCCGGGGTTTCCGGCCTGTTACAAAGTCTTGGAATTGCCATACCGGTATCCATTTCCCTGTGGATTGGAATTATCATGCTGGTATTTTGATCAGGGTATTCCCAGGGTTTCATTTCCTGCGGGCTCAGGATCCTGTGCGCCCTGCTTCCGGTTGGACGGATTACTGCCAACCTTATTATCTTTCTCCCTGTCTGCTTCTTTATTAATTTTAGTGATACCTGCTTCCTTTCGTGAAGCTGAACGAAGGTTCTTATCCTTGTTCTCAACATTGAGCGCTTCATTTTGATCTGACTCAATGGGTTCATCATGTTTTGCCATAAAAAATTTATTACGGTAAATAGTTTTCAACAACCACCTAACATCCAGTAGATCAAAATGAAAATGAGTATGGTTCCAAAACAACCTCCTCCTAATTTTTTAGCGCCATATCCGGCTATTATGGCGCGCAACCAATTGGGCATAATTCGAATTTAGAAGATAAGTGATTAAAAAATTATGCCATCGAAAGCTGAGAACATTTGAAATTGCAGGGAAGACAGGCTGCACCATTTTAGTTATTTGGTTAAGAAAAAAAGAAATGAAAAGATGCCGGGGCGTTTACGACTTAATGATCAACCTTCACAACGTTTTATTTGCCCCTTCTTTATAGCATCTTCATTTCCTTCTTTCCATGGCAGTATAATAGCCACATAATTATTGATACCGGGAGGTCTTATTTCATTTCATGTGCCTGGGCCACTTCATTACGGAAAACAACCACGCCATCAAATACATCAACCAGCACCGGTTGTGATTTATCAATATCACCTGCCAGTATTTTTTTACTCAACACATTTACGATCTCTTTTTGTATCAACCGCTTTAATGGCCGGGCACCAAACTGCGGATCAAATCCATGTTCTGCAAGATGGTCTATCAGGTAATCAGAAAAATGAAGCCTGATTCCACTCTGGGCCACCAGATGTTGTAAATATTCAAGCTGTATGCGAATGATGCCACGGATCTCATTTTTCATAAGAGGCTGGAACAGGATGATCTCATCTATGCGGTTAAGGAACTCAGGCCTGATGGTCTCTCTTAATCTCACCATCACTTCGGCTTTTGTTTTCTCCACCACTTCATCCTTGTTCCTTTCATTTACATCACCGAAATTATCCTGGATGATATCACTTCCAAGATTGGAGGTCATAATAATAATGGTGTTCTTAAAATTCACCACACGGCCTTTATTGTCTGTTAGTCTTCCATCATCAAGCACCTGCAACATAATATTCCACACATCGGGATGTGCCTTTTCAATTTCATCAAGCAACACCACCTGGTAAGGTTTCCGTCTCACCGCTTCGGTTAGTTGCCCGCCTTCGTCATAACCCACATATCCCGGAGGGGCGCCTACCAGCCTGGAAACCGTATGTTTTTCCTGGTATTCACTCATGTCTATACGGGTGAGCATATGTTCATCATCGAACAAATAATCGGCAAGTGCTTTGGCAAGTTCTGTTTTACCAACCCCGGTTGTGCCAAGAAATATAAAAGAACCGATCGGTTTCTTTGGATCACTCAGCCCGGCCCTGCTCCTGCGAATGGCATCGGCTACGGCTACTATGGCTTCATCCTGGCCAACTACACGCCTGTGAAGTTCATCCTCGAGATTGAGTAATTTTTCTCTTTCTCCCTGCATCATTTTTGTTACAGGGATTCCGGTTGATTTGGCAACACTTTCTGCAATATCTTCCGCGTCCACTTCTTCCTTCATCAGCCTGCGTGAGTTATTGCTTAATTCATTCAGCTGCTCCTGCAATTCATTTATCCCGGCCTCCTGTTCTTTTATTCTTCCATACCTGATCTCAGCCACTTTTCCATAATCTCCTTCTCTTTCTGCCTGTTCCGCTTCCAGTTTCAGTGTCTCAATTGAGGCCTTCCCATTTTGAATTTTTTCAACCAGGTCTTTTTCTTCCTGCCATTTAGCTTTCAGTGTATCCCTTTCAACCGCAAGGTTGGCCAGATTGGTATTGAGTTCCTTTAATTTATCCTCATCGTTTTCTCTTTTGATGGCTTCTTTTTCAATTTCAAGTTGCCTGATCTGTCTTTCCAGCTTATCCAGTTCTTCAGGCATTGAATTCATTTCCAGCCGGAGTTTTGCGGCACTTTCATCAATCAGGTCAATAGCTTTATCAGGCAGGAACCTGTCGGTGATGTATCTAACGGATAATTCAACTGCGGCAATGATGGCCTCATCTTTAATGCGAACATGATGGTGGGTCTCATAACGGTCTTTTAGTCCGCGAAGAATAGATATGGCATCTTCAACTGATGGTTCATCAATCATTACTTTCTGGAAGCGGCGCTCAAGCGCTTTATCCTTTTCAAAAAATTTCTGGTATTCATTTAAAGTGGTGGCACCGATGGCTCTTAATTCACCACGCGCCAGTGCCGGTTTTAAAATGTTGGCAGCATCCATGGCACCTTCGCCTCCGCCGGCACCAACGAGGGTATGTATTTCATCAATGAAAAGAATGATCTCTCCTTCACTGGTTGAAACTTCTTTTACCACACCTTTCAGCCGCTCTTCAAATTCGCCTTTATATTTTGCGCCGGCTATAAGCTGACCCATATCAAGTGCAAAAATAATTTTTGATTTAAGGTTCTCAGGTACATCACCATTTACGATCCTGATGGCCAGGCCTTCAGCAATGGCGGTTTTTCCCACGCCCGGCTCACCAACAAGGATAGGATTATTCTTGCTCCTGCGTGTAAGTATGTGAAGTGTTCTTCTGATCTCTTCATCTCTGCCGATCACGGGATCGAGTTTTCCATTCCTGGCGAGTTCATTGAGGTTTTTTGCATATTTATTTAAAGCATTGAATTGCGTTTCCTGGGTTTGAGATGTAACCGTAGATCCCTTGCGAAGCTCATTGATGGCTGTGGTTAGTCCTTTTTCATTCAGTCCAAGATCCTTAAGAAGTTTTGCTGTATTATCATTTCCCTGTATCAGTGAAATCAAAAGATGCTCAGGCGTTATAAATTCATCATTGAATTTTTTAAGCAAAGCGCCTGCCCTCAATATCACTTTATTGGCTTCTGCAGATATGGACTGCGCAGGATCGCCACCACTTATTTTGGGAAGCCGGTTGATCTGTTCATCCACTTTAGTTTCGAGTTGCTGTACATTAACAGCATTTTTCTTCAACAGGAATTCTACTGGAGAATCCTGCTGGTCAAGGAGGGCTTTGAGTATGTGTTCCGTTTCAATATTGGCATTGCCGTGGTTGAATGCCAGTTGCTGCGACTGTTGTATTACCTCGGCAGCCTTTATGGTAAAATTGGAAAGATTCATAGTTATTAATTATGTTTATTTTAGAAATTTCGTTCTTAGATTCACCTTTTGATGATGGCATCAGCAGGTAAAAGCAACAAACACAATCAGCAAACACTAATCCAAGTACAAATGGAAGAAACTATGTCATATAAAATTAAATATAACTGCCTGAAATTCAGCTGGGCATTCATTTTCCTGTTATTCTTTCAGGTTGCTTTTTCCCAGGGAAATAAAAAGAATTCAAAAGAAATCGGTACCGATCATTTCTCCATGCTGGATGAACTTGTTAAGAAAAACCAGAAGCTGCTGGGCAATGATATTATTGCCATGTTGTGGTCGGACACCCTGGTTTATAAAAGAGAGCTGGGTCTGTTCGATGCACGTACCCTGGTACCGGTTGAAGGCAGCAGCCAGTGGCTTACTGCAGCTCTTGTTTTAAAAATAGCTGAAGAAGGTAAGATCTCACTTGATGATAAGGTGAGCGATTACATCCCCATTTTTTCTACTTATGGAAAAAATTACATTACCATCAGACATTGCCTTTCCCATTTTACAGGCGTTCAATCAGATAAAAAACTATTTGATAAGAAAAAATTTTCTTCGCTGGAGGACATAGTGGTGTCCTATGCAAAGCGGGAGATCAAAACCAATCCAGGTACTGAATTCAGCTATAGTGCAGTAGGAGCAACTATTGCGGGCAGGGTGCTGGAGATCGTGACCAAGAAAAAATTTGATATGCTGATCAAACAGAAATTATTCAATCCGCTGGGCATGCGTAAGAGTTCATTCAGCGATATGCAGGGCGGGCCCATTGATCCGTCTGATGGAGCAAGGTCAACCGCGGATGAGTATATGAATTTTTTAAGGATGCTTTTGAATAACGGTAAACATAACGGACAACAATTTCTTAGTGAAGCATCCATAAAAGAACTGAGATCGCTAACCACCGCGCCGGAATTGATCAAATATACTCCCGGCACAACGCAGGGATTTAATTATGCACTTGGCAGCTGGGTTATTGAAGAAGGACAGAATAATGAAGCCAGTTCACTTTCCGGAGTAGCCATTGAAGGCACATGGCCCATGATCAACTGGGAAAAAAAATATGCGTTTCTGATCTTTGTAAAAAATCCTTCCGAAGAACAAAAAAAGGAAACTTATCTGGAGATGATTGAGACCGCGGAGGAGGAATTAAAAAAGTAAAAATGTGAATTCCTCACGGCCCCTTCCTGAACACAATCCTTTCCTTCTGCTTATTTACAATGATCTCAAAAAAGGCCTGAAGGATTTCATATTCAGCCGGCATAAAAAAAGTTCTGCCGATCTTAACTCTTGAACGCAGGGAAATAGTATTTCCGGATAATTGTACCAGGTATTCGAAGAAGCTATTTCCATCTTCATTCAGCCTGGCCATTACAGGCTTAGGTAATTCTTCTACCACATAACCCTCCGGAACGTCCATGGTCAGCATAAATGTTTCATCAAGGGTATAGGGCATTTCAACAGGATAATGACGTTTGAGTGATGTAAATGGATTGGTTTTGTAGCCTTCTCCGAACATTGGATTGATATATAAAACATCTTCCATTACAGGGTCCAGCTCAAGTTCATATTTGAGTTGTACCGGGCCTTCATAAAACAGGAGGGAATCCACTACCGGATCAAGGATGCGGGCCATGATCCCATACCTGTTACCGATACTTTTTAAAAAAACATCCTTCCCGGATAAGCTTACCTGGTTGCGGATATGATAAGATTCAAAATAACCAGGCGTCTGCGTCAGCGATCCTTTCCAAATGCCTCCATTATTATTTGTGCTGATAAATAAAGCAGTTGTTTTTTTCTCCTCAATGGAATCTGCCCGAAGATAAATGGCCGTAGCTTCTTCATCAATCATCCTTGCATGGCCGTTGTAACATTCAGGCAAAAGTTTACCAAACCCAAGTTTTGGATGAGAAGCATCAATAAAGAAGCTATCATTTCCAAATTTTAACCGGCATATCACATAATTGAAAACGGTAACTACCGGATAGCGCTCAGGAACATATCCATTGTCAGTGGTACTGAGAATAACAGGATGCGCTTCCATGCCGGCAAACCTCAACATAGCCACCAGTAACAGGTTTATCTCTGCAACTGATCCCTGCCTGGCCCTGACAAGATTTTTTAGTGTTTGCTTTCTCCATAATGCTGAATGATCATTACAGGTATAATGATCTCTGATGTATTCAAAGATCATCCTTGCTTTTTCAATTCCATCCTTACCGTCCAGGTTAACGTTTTCTACTTCATCGCTTAGCCAGTTATTATTGATCTCCAGAACATTTCCAAAGTATTCAGATGCTTCCAGTGCTGAGGTTAGCATGGGCCATGTGGAGCTCAGGCTTTTTGGAGCAAGAGGTGCATTATGAGAAGCTAACTGGAATTCCATACGTGCTATGTGATTTTTGATAGCAGAGGTAAAATTCTCTTCTTTTAATTCAGGTATATCCTTCATTACCCACCTGTAATCAGTAATAGATGCCAGAAAATTATACTTGCCGGATCCGCGGTTTCCTGTTTCATCTATTACAAGAAAATTTCCTGTGCGCTGATCTCTTTCATTTATAAAAAGATCCCTGTAACCGTAACTTATAAATCCATAACTAAAGAACTGGGGCAGACTAAAAATAAATTCACTCCACAAAACAGGTGATGTGCCCTGAAAATACCATGGATCAGGGTTGGTTATAAAATCAGACACCACCTCATATTCAATTTCAATGATCGACCCTTCCCTTACAT
>CAMPIQ010000083.1 GCA_946886475.1 uncultured Chitinophagales bacterium
CTTATTTTTTTTCATTTTTCATTTTGACTTATTATGAAATTCTCAGAAGAAAAACTAACAAAAGTAAACGAGATCATTGCACGTTATCCTCAGGGAAAACAAAAAAGTGCTTTGCTGCCCGTACTTCATATTGCGCAGGAGGAGAATAATGGCTGGCTGAGTGTTGAGGTAATGGATTATGTAGCTGGTATATTACAGATCAAACCTATTGAAGTTTATGAAGTAGCTACTTTTTACAGTATGTATAATCTGAAACCTGTAGGTAAATACATATTTGAAGTTTGCCAGACCGGACCATGCATGCTGAATGGAAGTGATAACATCATTGATTACATAAAGGAGAAACTGAATATTAAAACAGGAGAGACCACGGCTGATGGCATGTTCACACTTAAAACGGTTGAATGTCTTGGCGCCTGCGGTTACGCGCCAATGATGCAGATGGGAAAATTTTATAAAGAACACTTAACTAAAGAAAAAGTTGACCAGATCATTATGGAGTGCAGAAACAATGCTGCCACCAATAATTAAAGAATGAAAATTTCATTATACATATTATTTCTATTTTTTTCTGTAACGGCCTTCAGCCAGAAAAATGATGAGATAAGGTTGATGGCCAATACTAGATCATTGCACCAGGCTGTTTTTGTGTCAAAGGACAGCATGGCCCTTGATAAACTTTTTTCGGAAAAGCTTTCATATGGCCACTCGGGCGGCAAAATCGAAAACAAACAGGAAGCGCTCAATGGAATTGTCAACAACAGATCGGTTTATGAACAACTGACATCCGGAACAACCAGTGTTTGGCTGAATGATAAAACAGCTGTAACCCGTTATTCCATGTCGGCAAATGAAAGAACAAAGGAAGGAAAGGTCAGTTCTCTGAAACTTCATATCATGCTGGTATGGGCAAAGGAAAAAAAGGACTGGAAGCTGATGGCAAGACAGGCAGTAAAGATTAACTAACAGCCATTAGCCTTTTGCTGGTGGCCGGCAGGAAAATTAAAAACCAAAAATATGCAACTAACTCCTTACATCATTTTCAACGGCAACTGCGAGGAAGCCCTGAAATTTTATGAAAAGGCTTTGGGTGGTGAAATAAAGGACCTGATGAGATTTGAAGGATCGCCTGTTGAAAATATGACGGATGATAAACAAAAGGTCATGCATTCACATTTTTATGCAGACGGTAACCTGTTGTTCATGGCTTCTGATAGTGGAACAGGTGGTCCACAGGCCACAACCGCCGGCCTGGTTCACCTGAGCATTAACTTTCCTGATAAGGGAAAGCTCGAAAATGTTTTTGCGAAACTGAGCGATGGTGGGAATGTCACCATGCCTTTACAGGATACATTCTGGGGGGCAAGGTTTGGGATGTTAACGGACCAGTTTGGGATCAACTGGATGTTCAACTGTGATAAATAAATGGCGTCCGCGCCACTATTTGATATTAAATAAAAATAAGGTTCTTAATAAAAAACAGGTGCCGGTATTTTTCACTGAAAAGCAAAAAAACAGCACTTAAGTCAAACGCAAAAGCGTAAGACAAGGGAATATGGGAAGAAAATTATTATTAGATAAAGCACACATAGAAGGCATCCGGTACTATGATACTTACCGGAAAAATGGCGGTTATGCCGCTATGGAAAAAGCATTTAAAATGCCGCCGGCAGATGTGATAGAAGAAGTAAAGAAAAGTGGATTGCGCGGAAGAGGTGGCGCTGGTTTTCCAACAGGTATGAAATGGAGTTTTCTGGCAAAGCCGGAAGGTGTTCCCCGTTACCTGGTGTGCAACGCCGACGAATCTGAGCCCGGTACGTTCAAAGACCGTTATCTGATGGAGTTCCTTCCTCATTTGTTTGTTGAAGGACTGATCATTTCATCTTATGCTCTTGGCGCCAATACCTGTTATATCTACATACGTGGCGAATATGCCTGGATCCCCGATATTCTTGAGCAGGCGATCACTGAAGCAAAAAATGCAGGCTGGCTTGGAAAAAATATATTAGGCAGTGGCTTTGATCTTGAAATATACGTGCATCGCGGTGCAGGGGCCTACATCTGCGGGGAAGAAACTGCCTTATTGGAATCGCTCGAAGGTAAACGCGGCAACCCAAGGATCAAACCTCCATTCCCGGCCGTAAAGGGATTGTATGATTGCCCTACAGTGGTAAATAATGTTGAAACCCTTGCCGCTATAGTTCCTATTATCAATATTGGCGGAGAGGAATATGCGAAGATTGGAATTGGTAAATCAACGGGCACCAAACTGATCTCAGCCTGTGGTAATATCAACAGGCCAGGGGTGTATGAAATTGATATGACCATTTCCGTTGAAGAGTTTTTGTATAGTGAAGAATACTGCGGTGGCATTGCCAATGGAAAAAGGCTAAAGGCCTGCATCCCCGGTGGCTCTTCAGTGCCAATTGTTCCTGCCAGCCTTTTATTGAAAACGGCAAAAGGTGAGCAAAGGATGATGACCTATGAAAGCCTTGCTGACGGCGGCTTTCAAACAGGAACCATGATGGGGTCGGGTGGATTTATTGTTCTGGATGAAGACCAGTGCGTGGTGCGTCACACCTTAACGCTGGCCACTTTTTATCGACATGAAAGTTGCGGCCAGTGTTCACCCTGCAGGGAAGGAACAGGATGGATGGAAAAGATCCTTCACAATATTGAATATGGCAAAGGCAAAATGAGTGATATTGATTTATTGTGGGATATACAAAGCAAGATCGAAGGCAATACCATTTGTCCGTTAGGAGATGCGGCTGCATGGCCTGTAGCAGCAGCCATCCGGCATTTCCGTGATGAATTTGAATGGCATGTATTAAATCCGGACGAAGCACAGAAGAGAAATTTTGGATTGGGGAATTATGCGGATCCGCTGGGAGTGGCGGTGGGTTAATTCAAAATTCAAAAATGGAAAATAAAAAATGGAAAATGAAAAAGACAAGCGGTTGATGATCCGGAAAAACCTTATAGGATAGGACATCGGTGCTTTCTTTTTTCAAGGGAATTAATATGGTTCATGGCCTCCTGTAAGTATGAGCGTATTCATTTTTCGATCTTGATCAATTAGTAAGAAGTGGCACTTCAATAGGTGCAAATGTAGCAGGGGGTGGATCAGGAAGTAGTAAAAAGGATTTTATCAATTCCTGCAAATCGCACTCAAATCAGCCAGTGAAACAAAATATTGGCTTTGCCTGATCAGGGATTGTATTGAAGTTGATAAAAATAAATTGGAAGAATTATTAAAAGAGTCAAATGAAATATCAAAGATCATAGCCAGGGTCATTTTGAATGCCAGGTGATTTTTTATTTTTCATTTTTCATTTTACATTTTACCGTGGAAGAAAAAAAACTATTCAAAGTAACCATCGATAACATCACCATAGATGTGGAGCCTGGAACCACTGTGCTCCAGGCAGCCAGGATGATTGGTGGGGATGTTGTGCCGCCTGCCATGTGTTACTACAGCAAATTAAAACACACAGGCGGGTATTGCCGTACATGTCTTGTAAAGGTTGCAGCAGGATCCACTGCCGATCCACGGCCCATGCCAAAGCTGGTTGCCAGTTGCCGTACTGCGGTAATGGATGGAATGATCGTTGAAAATATTACCAACCCTGCCGTGCTTGAAGCAAGAAAAGGTGTGGTTGAATTCCTGTTGATCAATCATCCGCTTGACTGTCCCGTGTGCGACCAGGCAGGAGAATGTGATCTGCAGGATCTCAGCTATGAACATGGCACCGAAGGCACACGGTATGAATTTAAACGCCGCACTTTCGAACGCATAGATATTGGTCCATTGATCCAGTTGCATATGACGCGTTGCATACTTTGTTACCGTTGTGTACATACCGCCAACCAGGTGGCAGGAAACAGGGAACATGGAGTACTCGACAGGGGTGATCACGCACAGATTGCAACCTATATTCAGGAATCGCTCGACAGTGAATTTATAGGGAATGTAATTGATGTTTGTCCGGTTGGAGCGCTTACCGACAGAACTTTCCGGTTTAAGAACAGGGTGTGGTTTACAAAGCCAATGGAAGCACACCGCGATTGTGCTACGTGTAAGGGAAAAGTGAGATTATGGTTGCGCGGTGATGACGTGCTAAGGGTAACAGCAAGAAAAGACCAGTGGGGTGAAGTGGAGGAGTGGATCTGTAACGAATGCAGGTTTGAGAAAAAGAAAGTGAGCGACTGGGTAATAGAAGGTCCAACACGGGTTGCCAGGCATTCTGTAATTGGGCAGGGACATTATACCAATATCACCAAACCAAAAGAAACCATTTCAGATGTAATGGGAGGACGTAAACCCAAACTGCTGATGGATATTCACCAGGTTAGCGAGGTTAATTCCGTTGATCTTAACAAGATCAAAGGGCCGGCCACCGGAAAAACCTTTAATGGTGATCCAACTGCAGAGGGCAGAAATATTACCGATGAAAAAGAAGGATTCGGCAGAAACATGGCAGGAACGGATTCGACCAATGCAAATACACCCTGAGAAGTAAAAATTTAAAATGAAAAATTGAAAACAGACCCGATTTTTCGTTTTAAATTTTCCATTTTTCATTTTGACTATTGAATTTTGAATTTATATGTACTTACTACAAATAGACTGGTGGATCATTGTTGAAAAGCTGATACTCATTGGTATCATCATTGGACTTTCCATGGTGGTGGCCATGTACAGCACTTATGCGGAAAGAAAGATCGCTGCCTTTCTGCAGGACAGGGTAGGCCCTGATCGTGCAGGTCCCTTTGGCATATTACAACCAATGGCAGATGGGCTGAAGCTCTTTATGAAAGAGGAGATCATACCGGTACTGTCATCCAAATTCCTTTTTATCATTGGTCCGATGCTGGCAATGATCACGGCGCTGCTTACCAGTGCGGTCATTCCCTGGGGCAGTACAATAGAAATTGCCGGCAGGCAGGTGTCCTTGCAGATTGCAGATGTCAACATTGGAATATTATACGTTTTTGGGGTGGTAAGTCTTGGTGTTTACGGGATCATGATCGGAGGCTGGGCATCGAATAATAAATTTTCGCTGCTGGCATCCATACGTGGAGCAGCCCAGATGATCTCTTATGAACTGGCCATGGGACTGGCCCTTATTGCGGTGCTTATGGTTTCAGGGTCCTTAAGAATGAGTGTGATAGTGGGTGAACAAATTGCAAATGGCTGGAATATTATTTATCAGCCATTGGGTTTTCTGATCTTTTTTGTTTGTGCCCTTGCCGAGTGCAACCGTACACCATTTGATCTTCCCGAAGCAGAAAATGAACTGAATTTTGGTTATCACCAGGAATATTCATCCATGAAACTTGGCTTTTATCTTTTTGCCGAATACATCAATATGTTCATCAGCAGCGTAGTGATGGCAACCCTGTTCTTTGGTGGATATGATATTCCATTTGTAAACGAAGCCGCATGGGGTAATCATTGGTGGGTTGGATTGATTGGATTCCTGGTGTTGATGACGAAAGCAGCCATTTTCATTTTCATTTTTATGTGGATCCGCTGGACCATACCACGTTTCCGCTTCGACCAGTTGATGAATCTTGGCTGGAAAGGATTATTGCCGTTGGCACTGGTAAATATGTTGATAACAGCAGTAGTGATACTGCTGCTGAATAAATAATTTGAATTTGAAACATGTTCGCCCTGCGGACATATTAAACGGCTAATTTTGCGCCGTGAATGTTGAAGGATAAAAAAATGCAACTGACAAACAGAAAAATAGAAGTGGAGCGCAAGCCCATGACCCTGATGGAGAAGATGTATCTCCCTGCCATATTCAAAGGCATGGGCATTACACTGAGCCATTTATTCAAAAAAACGCCTACCATAAAATATCCGGAGCAGAAAAGGGAATTTTCAGCTGTGTTTCGCGGCCTGCATATTTTGAACAGGGATGAGGAAGGACGTGAACGATGCACAGCCTGTGGCCTTTGTGCTGTTGCCTGTCCCGCAGAAGCCATAACCATGGAGGCAGCTGAAAGACAGCCGGGGGAGGAACACCTTTACCGCGAGGAGAAGTATGCTGCCAAATATGAGATCAACATGCTCAGGTGCATATTCTGCGGTTTATGTGAAGAAGCCTGTCCCAAGGATGCTATTTATTTAACACAGACATTTGCCCCATCCAATTATGCGCGCCAGGGTTTTATCTATGATAAGGAAGATCTGCTGATACCTGATCCGGTTACGCAACCTGAAGAATACGCCAGGGCAAAGGGTAAGGTAGGCAAGGATATTAAATAAAAGAACCAACTGCGGAATGAACATAACAGAAATATTATTTTGGATTCTTTCAGGTATTGCATTGATCAGCGCACTGTTGGTTGTTACCAGTAAGCATCCAGTGTATAGTGTGCTCGCTTTGATCGTTACTTTCTTTTGTATATCCGGGCACTATATCTTACTGAATGCGCAATTTTTAGCCGTAGTAAATATTATTGTATATGCAGGTGCCATTATGGTACTGTTCCTGTTTGTGATCATGCTAATGAATCTCAATAAGGATACCGAACCACAAAAGAACAAATGGCTCAAACTTGCAGGTGCAGTGGCTGGTGGTACCTTATTACTGGTAATGGTAGCTGCCTTAAAATCAACAGAACAAAGAATGACAGAATTAGGAACAGGCGATATCGGCCTGATACAAAACCTTGGAAAAGTTTTGTTCACCGATTATGTTGTTCCATTTGAAATAGCCAGTATCCTTTTCCTCAGTGCCATGGTTGGTGCGGTGGTGATAGGGAAAAAAGACTAGAAAATGCTTTGAGCTGTGAGCTGCGAGGTCAGCCCACAGCTCAAAGCTCAAAGCTCAAAATATGCCCATAAACTATTACATATTTCTATCCATCGCCTTATTTGTTATAGGCATTATTGGCGTGCTTACACGGCGCAATGCCATCATTGTATTCATGTGTATAGAACTGATGTTGAATGCAGTGAATCTGTTACTTGTTGCATTTTCAAAAATGCACCATTTTGCCAATTCCTCCAGGGATATCACGGCAGGCAGCGATGGGCAGTTATTTGTTTTTTTTATCATGGTTGTGGCAGCGGCGGAAGTAAGCGTCGGACTCGCGATCATAGTAATGCTTTACAGGAATACACATTCAGTGGACATTAATTTTTTGAACAGGTTGAAACACTAAAAAGTAAAAATTAAAAATTTAGTACCGGTTGTACTTTTTTCATTTTGACTTTTGATTTTTGACTTTGCATTTGACTTTGAAGAAATGAAGAACTTAATATTACTCATCCCGCTTTTGCCTTTTATAGGTTTTCTCATCAATGGCCTGGGAAGGAAGCACCTTTCAAAAACTGCCACCGGTTTGATTGGAAGCGGAACGGTACTCGCTGCTTTTATTCTAAGCATTGTTGTATTTATAAGGATTGATGAAATCTCCACGATCAATGATGGTGTGTACAAATATTTTGATTTTATCAATATCGGTTCGCTCAATATTCCATTTGCCTTCCAGGTTGATCAGCTCACCGCTATATTCCTGTTGATCATTACAGGCGTAGGTTTTTTAATACATGTGTATTCAACAGCCTACATGCACGAAGAAAAAGGGGAACACTTCGGAAGATATTTTGCCTACCTCAACCTTTTTGTTTTTTCCATGTTGCTGCTCGTAATGGGTGCCAACTTCGTGATCATGTTCATTGGCTGGGAAGGGGTAGGTCTTTGTTCCTATTTACTGATCGGATACTGGTTTAAAAGCATCGACTATACCAATGCAGCAAAGAAAGCCTTTGTAATGAACCGCATTGGCGACCTTGCATTTTTACTGGCCATATTCTGGCTTATTCAAAAAACCGGGACAACAAATTTTATTGAGATTTTTAAAATTGCCCACAACCTTCCACCAGCTGATATAACGGGCATAACCATTTTACTTTTTATTGGCGCCACTGGTAAAAGCGCCCAGATACCATTATATACCTGGCTGCCCGATGCCATGGCCGGTCCAACACCTGTTTCAGCGCTGATCCATGCAGCAACCATGGTTACTGCGGGTATTTACATGATAGCAAGAAGCCATGCATTATACGAACATGCAGCGCTTACCAATAACATCATTGCCATCATTGGGGCAGCTACGGCCATTTTTGCGGCTACCATTGCCATGAAACAAAATGATATTAAAAAAGTGCTGGCTTATTCAACGGTTAGCCAGCTTGGATATATGTTTCTGGCACTGGGCAGTGGCGCTTATGTAGCTGCCGTGTTTCATGTAATGACGCATGCCTTTTTTAAGGCCTTGTTGTTCCTTGGATCGGGTTCGGTAATTCATGCCATGAGTGGCCAGCAGGATATCAGGTTTATGGGTGGATTAAAAAAGAAATTAAAAATAACCTACGCAACCTTCCTGGTTGGTTGCATAGCCATTGCCGGAATATTCCCCTTGTCGGGTTTCTTTTCCAAGGACGCCATATTACTGGCTGCATTTGAGAAGAATATTATTCTTTATGTAGTAGGTGTCATTACAGCGGGTCTCACTGCATTTTATATGTTCAGGCTTTTGTTCATAACCTTCTCAGGCGGTTTCAGGGGAACAGAAGAACAAAGACACCATGTGCATGAAAGTCCTGCGGCCATGACCATTCCCCTGGTTATTCTTGCTATATTATCCATTGCAGGAGGTTTTATAGGGATTCCTGAAATTTTTGTGCAGGGATGGGACAGGCTCGGTGCATTCCTTTCCGGAGCAGAAATTAAAAATATAAAGCATGATGCACCGGTATCGCATGCTACCGAATACATATTGATGGCATTAACAACAGTAGTGGCTGTAGTAGCCATCATCATTGCCTGGCTGAGATACAGGAATTACAGGGAAGAGCAGCCAACCGCCATTGGAAAAGTGCTGGAGAACAAATGGTATGTGGATGAATTGTATGATAAGATTTTTGTGAAACCTGTGAACAGGCTGGGTATTGTTGCCGACAGGTTCCTTGAACGAAGCGGGATTGATTTCATTGTAAATGGGATTGGCCGTCTTGTAAATTATGGTGGAAGGCAGATGCGCTGGTTGCAAAGCGGACAAATAGGAAGTTATGTGCTTCTTATGGTGATCAGCATGGTTTTGTTTTTTGTGATACAGTTTTTTTTAAAGAAGTAAGCCGGTGGCCGATGGCCATTAGCTGTTAGCTTATAGCTTTTTTATGATCGTATTATTAATTTTCCTGGTTCCCTTATTAAGCGGCCTGTTTGCATTCTTTTTGAAAAAAGATATGGCCGTACGCAGCCTTGCGTTGATCTCATCTTTCATCACGCTTGCACTCACCCTTGTGGCCCTTTCTATTGGTAAACCGGAGCAACTTGTTTTTCATGCGGACTGGATGGGAAGTCTGGGAAGTTCCTTTTCACTGGAGCTGGATGGAATGTCGCAAATGCTTTGCCTGCTTACCGCAGTTTCATATCCTATAATTCTGATCTCAACCTGGAGGTCATCTTATACCAGGCCTAATAATTTTTTCGCCTTGATGCTGCTTACCCAGGCCGGGCTTTTGGGTGTGTTTACGGCAACTGATGCCTTATTATTTTATTTCTTCTGGGAACTGGCACTGGTACCTGTTTATTTTTTATGTTCCGGGTGGGGAGGTGAAAAAAGGATAGCGGTCACATTTAAATTTTTCATTTACACTTTCACCGGATCTGTACTGATGCTTGTGGGTCTGCTTTATATTTATTTCCAGACACCCGACCGTTCATTTTCACTGGAATCTTTTTATGCGCTTGATCTGGCCAGTTCACTTGGCGGTACAACCCAATCCTTGCTGTTCTGGATATTATTTATTGCATTTGCCATCAAGATGCCCGTGTTCCCATTTCATACCTGGCAACCGGATACATATGAACAGTCGCCCACTGCTGTTACAATGGTTTTAAGTGGCATCATGGTTAAAATGGGTGTGTTTGCAGTGATCCGGTGGGTATTGCCGGTTCTTCCTTTATCAGCTTATGCCTGGGGAGATGTGGTTATGAGCCTGGCCGTTGCGGGAATTATTTATGCTTCCATTATTGCAATACAGCAGGATGATCTGAAAAGACTGATCGCTTATTCATCCATTGCACATATAGGTTTGATGGCCACCGCCATTTTTGCAGAAACGGAAAGCGGTTTCCAGGGTGTGATGATCCAGATGTTCAGTCATGGTATCAACATCATAGGGTTATGGATACTGGCGGAAATAATTGAACGGCAGTTTAAAACCAGGAAACTTTCGGGGCTGGGTGGAATTGCTCAAAAGGCGCCTGCACTGGCAACACTTCTGGTAATAGTATCACTTGCCAATATTGCCCTGCCCCTGACCAATGGATTCATTGGCGAATTTCTAATGTTCAATGGCATCTGGAATTCTACGGTTACCCGTTTCAGTGGTGTATTTACGGCTATCGCCATCATCAGTATCATACTGGCCGCCGTATATACACTGAACATGATTCAAAAAGTGTTTTTTGGAGATACCAATACCATAACGGGTAATACAAAGGAGATACATGTTAATGAAAAGCTGGCTTTGTCCGTTATTGTTTTACTGATCATTGTTTTTGGCGTTTACCCGCAACCTTTATTGAACCTGACAGATGGTTTTGTAGAAAACCTGTTGAAGGACATAAATGTTGCACCCATGTTTTTAAAATAATATGAACACATTAATCATAATAGCATTAAGCGGAGTACTGATGATGTTCAGCGGATTTATGCTGAGATCAAAAACCGGCATAAGAACCCTGGCGCTGGTATTGTTGTTTGCCGCCATTGTTATGAACCTGCTTGAATTAAGAGGAATTACCCTTTTTGATATTGATACGAACGGCATGCTTGACTTTGATGGAAGCGACGGTCGTTTTGCTTTGTTATTTACACTTGTTGTCAATGTTTCAACCTTTGCATTTTTTCTTTTGTCAGCAAAGGACATGGAGAAAGTAGGCCTGAACTACAGCGATTATTTCGCACTTATCTTTTTTATATTGAGTGGTGTTGTTTTAGCCGCATCGTTCAAATCTTTGCTGATGTTATTCCTTGGTATAGAGATCATTTCAATACCGCTTTATATACTTACCGGGAGTGCAAAGCACAACCTCAAAAGCAATGAAGCCTCGCTCAAGTATTTTTTAATGGGCTCATTTTCCACCGGATTAATGCTCATGGGCATAGCGCTTGTTTACGGAGCCACTGGTACATTTTACACTGGTGTTAGTTATGCTTTCGGAGATGAAAAGGTTCCGGTGTTGTTAATTGCAGGCATGATGATGCTCTTATTTTCCATGTCGTTTAAGGTGAGTGCGGCCCCCTTCCATTTCTGGACGCCCGATGTATATGATGGAGCCCCAACTGTTTTCACATCATTTATGGCCACTATAGTAAAAGTGGCAGGGTTCATAGCTTTTATGCGGTTGTTTGAAGATGCATTTGGCCAGATACAATCGGAATGGAAATTAGTGGTATCCCTGGTTGCAGCCGCCACTTTATTCATTGGAAATATTACTGCAGTATTTCAGCAGAGTGTAAAAAGGATGCTGGCTTATTCCAGTATCTCCCAGGCAGGTTTTATGATGCTGGCCATTTTTGCCATGAATGCAGACGCAAAAGAAGGGTTGATACTGTATGCAGGTGCTTATTCGCTGGCCACCATTGGGATCTTTGGAGTGCTGGCAAAAATGAGCGACATGAGCTTTGATGCTTTCAATGGTTTTGCAAAACAGGAACCCGTTATAGCAGGAACATTGGTAATTTTTCTGCTTTCACTGGCAGGCATTCCATTGACAGCAGGTTTTCTCTCCAAATTTTACATGCTCAAAGCAACCATCAACGCCGGAAGCGTGTGGCTTGCCGTATTTGCCGTATTAATGGCTGCAGTGAGTGTTTATTATTATTTCCGGCTCATACAGGCTATGTACTTTAAAAATGGCACCACCACCATTCCTCATATGTCGCAGGGATTCAGGTATACCATGATTTGCCTTGCGGTGGTTACCATTGTTTTGGGCGTATTCCCTAACCTGCTTACCAACTGGCTGTACTTTTCATAAAATAATATTGGGATAGTTCTTAGTTCATAGTAGAGTTCAAAGTTCAAAATCGGTGCACTTTATTTATATAGTGGTGTCATTTATCTGAATGATCTCTGCCAGGAAATGTTTTGAACTTTGAACTTTGAACTCTGAACGAATCAAGTAACTTTATCCGGCCTGTTTTATATGAGGATATCAGATGTATTATCGCTTGCATTCCGCACTATTAAAAGCAATAAGCTTCGAACGGGAATTACCATAGCCATAATAGCTTTTGGCATCATGGCTTTAATTGGCATCATCACCGCCATACAGGCCATGAACCAGAAGCTCACCGAAAGCTTTTCCCAAATGGGTTCCAATGGGTTTACCATCCGCTATAAGGAAAGGAATTTGCGTATAGGTAATAACGGCAATGATGTAAAACTTTCCAGGAAGGGAGCAAAAAAGCAAAAAGTTTCAAATCTTGATAAACGCATTACTGAAGATGAAGCTGAAAGGTTCATTGAATATTATGAATTTCCGGCCATAGCCGGTATATCAACATTTGGAGGAAGAGACGCTATTGTTTCTTACCAGTCAAGGAAAACCAGCCCGAATGTTTTCATGTTTGGAGGTGATGAATACTATCTCGATTTAAATGGATTTGACCTGGCTGCGGGACGCAACTTCAGCAGGCAGGAAATTTCATCAGCGCAAAATGTTTGCATCCTTGGCTATGATGTTGCTGAAAAATTATTCAGGCTGGATGCTGCAATGGCCGTGAGCCATATAGTACGCATCAATGAAGTTCCCTACCGTGTTATCGGAGTATTAAACAGCAGGGGGTCATCTTTTGGATTCAGCCGCGATAATATTGTGGTCATCGGGTACAGGAACATCAAAAAATATTTTGATGCGGGATCGTATACCATTGGTGTTAAAACAAATGATCTCAACCAGGTGGAGAACGGGATGGGTGAAGCGGAAGCAGTTTTCAGGGCAGTGAGAAAGCTGGATGCCATTGAGGAAAGTAATTTTAGTGTAGAGCGCAGCGACAGTATTGCTGAAAAGGCCATCAACGTACTTGGATTTTTAACTGCTGCCATCATTGTCATTGGATTTATTACCCTCATTGGTTCTTCAATAGGGTTGATGAATATTATGCTGGTATCTGTATCTGAAAGGACCAGGGAAGTGGGTTTGATAAAAGCCATTGGCGGTAAAAGTAAAAGTGTAAGACAGCAGTTTCTTTACGAAGCTGTATTGATCAGTTTTATGGGAGCCATACTGGGTATAATACTTGGAGTTTTTGTCGGCAACCTGTTCTCCATGGTATTGGATACGGGCTTTGTGGTTCCGTGGCGCTGGGTTTTATATGGAGTGGTGCTCTGTACCATTGTGGGATTGCTGGCGGGCTTATATCCGGCACTCAAGGCGGGGAAGCTGAACCCTATACAGGCTTTGAGATATGAGTAACGGTGCCGGAACCCATCTTAATAAATTATGATCTTTAAAAATACAAGATATACCTACCTTTAAAACGGAGCAGGATATGAAATTTTTTTGGGTAAACTTGCTGGAAATTACAGGCTATATAAACAATCAATGCTTTTTTTCAGTAGAATTGTGACCCCAAGTTTAAACTCTGATTAAAAAATTAAAATTTAAAAATTACAATCATGGCAGAAACAAGACCGACTGCAAGTGCAACAACATCAGTTAAGGCAACATCAGTGCAACCTAAAAAAGGTGGGAATGCAATTTCATGGCTCGCTCCATTAATTTGTCTTATCGCCGGTTATGCTATCTGGCGTTTTATTTTAGGAGCTGCAGATGGATTTGCTGAACCAGATCCAGCTGGTGGTTTCTGGCCTAAGCATCATAAACCAAAAGATGGATTGCATGGTATTTATGAAGGCGGTATCATCGTACCGATTTTGATCGGAATGTTGTTAATGACGATCACATTTTCCATTGAGCGTTTATTAACTATTTCAAAAGCTTTAGGTAAAGGTTCAATTGCAAACTTTATCCGTAAGGTTCAATACCACCTGGCTAACCGTAATGTGGATGCAGCTCTTGCAGAGTGCGACAGGCAGCGCGGTTCAGTTGCCAATGTTATGAAAGCCGGTTTGCGCCGTTACAAAGAAATGATCGGCAATACAGAGTTGGATACGGAACAAAAAGTGATCGCAATCCAAAAGGAAGTGGAAGAAGCAACTGCACTGGAACTTCCTATGTTACAGCGCAACCTTGTATTCTTATCTACCATTACCTCAGTAGGTACCCTGGTGGCCCTTTTAGGAACGGTAATCGGAATGATCCGCGCCTTCTCTGCGCTGGGTGCATCGGGTGGCGGTGATGCAACTGCTCTTGCGGTTGGTATCTCTGAAGCCCTTTACAACACGGCATTAGGTATTGGTACATCAGCCCTGGCCCTGATCATGTATAACGTGTTTACCACCAAGATCGACAGCATTACTTATGGTATTGATGAATCAGGATTTACGTTAACACAATCTTTTGCTTCTTTATATAAATAATTAGCAAATTATCGTGTGGAATGTTTGAACTGTTTGAATCTCAATACAAAATCTAATTTTTAAAATGCCAAGTGTTAAAATACCCAGAAAGAGTACAGCAACGGATATGACTCCCTTTGTGGACGTAGCATTCCTGATTCTTGCATTCTTTATGTTGGCTACAAAGTTTAAACCGGATGAGGTGGTACAGATCACAACACCAAAATCTGTTTCTGCTGATAAGTTAACGGAAGAAAATGCAGTGCATGTAAACTTTGGTCCTGATGGTCGTGTTTTCTTCAGCCTCAGTGTAAAGAGTCCCGATGCACAGGATGAGATCAAGACCAATGTGATCCAGGCTGTGAACCAGAGGAGAAATCTTGGTCTGACTTCACAGCACATTGAAAACTTTAAAAGGAATACAACCATTGGCGTTCCGTTCAATGAATTGAAAGGATTCCTTTCACTGTCAGACGAGCAAAGGAATAACTATAAATTCAAAGGCGTACCTACTGACTCTACCGACAATGAGCTTGCAGAATGGATCGGTGCGGCAAAGTCTACCTTTTATACGTATGACAAGAACATGAAAGTTCTTTATATGATCAAAGGAGATAATAATGCCAAGTACCCCGATTTCAATGGCGTGCTGGAAGCCATGCGCAAAAATGACCAGTATAGTTTTAAACTGATCACTGATCCGCATGATGCTCCCGTTGGTTCAGCTCTTTATGTACAACGTCAGAAAGAATTGGCAGGAGATTAAATTAATTAACCTTAAAAAAAAATCAAATGTCAGATATAGATGTTTCCAGCGAAGGCGGTGGTCATAAGAAAGGCCCCGGGGTGAAGAAAGCCAAAAAATTATCTACCCGTGTAGATATGACGCCAATGGTGGATCTTGGATTTCTCCTGATCACATTCTTCATCTTTACAACTACAATGAGTACGCCTACTACCATGGCCCTCAATGTACCTAAGAAAGTAGAGGATGAAACCAAACAGATTGAAATCAAGGCATCAAATGCCATGACGGTTATGCTTGGTGCAAATACCGACACGTATAAAAATGTATACTGGTATACCGGACAGCTGGAACCGGATGGTTCTAATTTTAAAACCGGCAGCATACTCGAACTCAGGGAAGAGATCGTAAAGAAAAGACAGGAAGTAATCAGCAGGCACGTGCATGAAGAGGCCTGCCAGGAGATACAGGAAAAAGCAAAAGCCAAAGGTAAGGATGACTGGCAGAATGCCTGCAGGGATAAAGATTTTGTGGTAGTGATCAAACCCAATGAGGAAGCCAGTTATGGTACTACAATTGCGGTACTGGATGAAATGGCCATCAATGATGTGAAGG
>CAMPIQ010000084.1 GCA_946886475.1 uncultured Chitinophagales bacterium
ATTTCAGCGAATGCGCTGACGGTTGCCGGGCTTCATTGGGCACATCCCTCCACCTCTCTTGATAAGAGCGCAACAATCATATTATTCAATTACAAATCTTCAATTAATTACAAATTAATTTACGAAAAACTAAATGTTCAATCATCAGTTATTTAACCAGCCTGAAACATTGCCTTTTTAATTTTCCTTCGAAATCAAAAGGAGTTGTTCTTTTAGTGATGTCTTTAACTTCACTGGCTTTTAACATACCATTTTCCAGTTTGAATTTCGTGAAATTAGTGCTGAAGTAAAGAACTCCGCCAGCGCTCATCAATTTCAGGCAATCATTGATCAATACAACATGGTCTCTCTGGATATCAAGTATACCCTCCATTCTTTTACTGTTACTGAATGTGGGGGGATCCATCACAACCAGGTCATATTTATTTCCTTCCTGGTCCTTTAGAAACTGCATAACATCCGCATGAATGGTACTATGATGACCGATCCCCGGAAAATTCAATTCCATGTTTTTTTCTGTCCACGTAAGATAAGTTTTTGAAAGATCAACTGAATGAACAGAAGTCGCACCTCCTGCCGCTGCATACACCGAAAAAGACCCGGTATAACAAAAAAGATTGAGCATTCTTTTACCGGTTGCTTCTTCTCTTACCATTTGCCGGGTTGTTCTGTGATCCAGAAACAATCCTGTATCCAGGTAGTCACTAAGGTTCACTATAAAACCAAGGCCGGCTTCCTGAACAATGATTTCATTTTTTTCTTCATCCATTTTCTGATATTGACCCTGCCTTCCCTCCTTTCTCTGCCGAATCTTTAAAAAAATATTTTCGATTTCAATGCCAGCAACTTCGCTCATCACTTTCATGCAGGTCTGTAGCCAAACCTCATGTGCTTCATCTGACAAACCATGATTTCTCTTATACTCGGCAACATATAAATGACTCCCATATACTTCGATAATAAAAGGAAATTCCGGAATATCATGGTCATACAGGCGAAAACAACTTATGTTTTGTTTTCTGGCCTGCTTTGCCAGATGCCTGTACACTTTCTCAAGCCGGTTGCTGAACATTAAAAATTTGTCAAAGGCTTGTTTCATTTGCTAAATATTTTAGAACTTCGCCGGAGGCAGCGTCCGGAATACAAAACCGGGAATCGAAAATATGAAAATTCAAATTTGAAGTTCCTACATTGTATCTGACCAGCTTATTAGTTGCAGCGCTTCAATTCATTAAATAATTTCAATTTTCTTGTACGCGATCGTAGACATAGAAACAACAGGTGGTTATGCTTCGGCAAATGGGATTATTGAGATCTCAATCCAGGTCTTTGATGGTGAAAAAGTAACTGAACAGTTTGAGACACTCATCAATCCTAATCAGCATATTCCAAAATATATTCAGGCTTTTACAGGAATTACCAATGAAATGGTATCAGGGGCGCCGGCTTTTGAGGAAGTTGCTGAAAAAATATTTACCTGCCTGCAGGGAAACATCTTTGTAGCACATAACGTAAATTTTGATTTTTCATTTATAAAAAGTCATCTTGATTATTGCGGTTATACTCTTAATGCAAAAAAGCTTTGCACTGTAAGACTTGCGAGGCAGCTATTTCCAGGTCTTCCCTCCTATAGTCTTGGAAATTTGTGTCAGTCGCTTGAAATAGAAATAACCAACCGCCACAGAGCAGGCGGTGACGCAGCCGCCACGGTTATTTTATTTCAAAAACTATTAATTCATGATCAAAAAGGCATCATACAGGCTAGTCTTCACAGGAATTCAAAAGAACAGGCTTTACCTCCAAATGTTCCAAAATCAGACTTTGATGCACTACCTGCCCATCCTGGTGTATATTATTTTTATGACCAGAAAGGAAAGGTGATCTATGTGGGCAAAGCCAAAAATATCCGGTCAAGAATAAACAGCCATTTCAGTAATAACTCGGATAGCAGGCAAAAACAAAATTTTCTAAAGAATACCTATTCCATTAAGTTTCATTCTACAGCTACCGAACTGATGGCAGCCATTCTTGAGTCAACAGAGATCAGGAGACTGTGGCCTGTATATAATACATCACAGAAAAGACAGGAAGAGGTTTACGGAATATTTGTTTACGAAGATCAAAACGGATATATGAGGCTGGCTATCGAAAAGAAAAGAAAATACGTAACACCAATCTGCACATTTCATTTCAAAGTTGATGGACATGGAGTTCTTCGTAAACTAATGAAAGAGTTCAACCTTTGTCCTAAGTTATGTTTCATGCAAACTGATAGTGATAAATGCATTGGCATTGCGGAAGAACATTGTTATGGGGCATGTGAAAAGACCGAATCACCGCTTGTTTATAATGAAAGGGTTCTAAAAGCTATTACATCGTTAACAAAAAAGCCATCTTATGTTGTGCTTGACAAAGGAATGAATGACGATGAATTGTCCTGCATCATGGTATTACAGGGTAGTTTTTTTGGTATGGGGTATCTGCCAAAAAATGTTGAAAGCATTACGCAACAAACCATTGCAGCCTATATCATCCCTTATAAAGAAAACAGCTTTATAAGAAATCTGCTGAATGCACATGCAAATGACCATCCAGCAAGGATCCGGCTACTTTCTTAATTGGTTATCCTGCACAGGTCACATCCATTCAAATTCCTGGGCTTTCGGCATCAACTCAAAAACTTCATGTACTTTTTCAGGAGGAGAAGCCAGCTTTCTTTTGGTTACATCCATCCAGGCACCATCAACGGTTAATATGGCACACAATATCCCCGTATCCTTTGAGATGTTGTGCCGGATACTCCACCTTGAGAAATCACTTTTTGATTTGGTGATCTCAAGGCTGATCATCACAAGATCACCTGAACGGATCTCTTTGCGGAAAATACACTCTTCCCTGAACAGAATGGGACCAAAATCCAATTCCTTCATAACCTGGGAGGTAAGACCAAATTCGTTTAGAAATTCAATGCGGCAAAAGGCACCCCAGTCATAGTATACAGAATGCCGTATATGAAAGTTCGGGTCAAGGTCTGACCAGCGTAACTGGATGCTCCTGTTAAATTCTTTCATTGTTCATTTTTTTTCTCAATAAATAATATCCAAATACGGCCATGCAGCAAACTATGAAATTTAAAACCCAAAGCATGCTAAAACCTCCATATTGGGCAACATATGCGGATAATATGGGAGCCAGAACAATGGCCATTGAAAAAGACATGGTATAAACCCCGGCATACTGTCCACGGTTGTATTCATTACTCCTGTTAACCCAAAAATTATTTATAAAAGGGAACAATAGCATTTCGCCCAAAGTAACTATTATGATCAGCCCCAGGGCAATGATAAACACCGGTGCAATATTTAAAGAAAGAAATGCAAGTCCGATAAGGAAAGCGCCAGCCATCATATAAAAAACCGGATTTCTTTTACGTTCCAGCTTATACACCAGGATCATCTCAAATACTGCAATTAAAAGTCCGTTAAGCGCCATTAATATCCCGGTTGTGCTATTTGAAAACAGAAGTACCTGTTTAAAGTAAACAGGTATGATATTGAACATCTGAAAGAAACACAACCCTACCAGAAATAAACAAAACATTCCAGCAAGAAAGATCCTGTCCTTCCATGCTGAACTGACCTTTATGTGTGGAACCACCACAGCTTTTTGCATTTTTTTCCGGTTCTCGGAACGAAATAAAAAATATAATAGAAAAGATGCCATTATGCAGGTTATACCATCAGCCCAGAACATAAGCTTGTAGCTGATCTCAGAAAAAATTCCACCAAGGGCCGGCCCAAGGGCAAAACCAATATTCATAGCCAGTCTGTTTAAAGAATACGACCTTGTAAGGTTGGCACCTGTACTATAGCTGGCTATAGCAGTTGAATTAGCTGGCCTGAATGCTTCACCCAGGCTACTTAATAAGAAAATGCAAATGACAATATTCAGCAATGAGTTCATGTAACCCAGAACAATCAATAAGATCCCATTGATCATCAGGCTATAAACCTGAACATAAAAAAATCCGAATTTATCTGTCAGCCTTCCTCCGAGGTATCCACCTAAAACAGACCCAAGGCCAAAAGCTCCCATCACATACCCAGCCTGTACGGTTGAATATCCAATGTCAGTTAAGTAAACCGTTAAAAAAAGTACAACCATGGTACCGATCCTGTTTACCAGGACCACCAGAGAAAGCCACCACACTGAATTAGACAGACCACTATATGCGTTTTTATATAATAAAAGAGTGGACTGAAGCATCCGGCGAAATTAAATTATCATTCACAACCATTTGATATACGAAAGCTATTTTTGCTGATAATTAAACCCAGTCATGAAAAAATACCTCGTAGCGGGATTTTGTTTTTTAGCAGTTGCAGCAAATGCACAGAAATCCGCCCCTAAAAAAACGCCTGTGAAATCTCCGGTTGTAACCCCGGTATTAAAAACCAATACAGATTCTATCAGTTATGCTATAGGATTAAGCGTTGTCAATTTTTACAAAGAACAAGGCATTACGCTCAACCCAACCCTTGTTGCCAGGGCCATTACCGATATCAAGAACGATAAAAAACCCTTACTCACGGAAGAACAGTCCAATCTTCTTTTTATGTGTCATTCAAATCCCCAGTTGTGTGAATATGTAAAAAAAGGTGAAGCTTTCCTTGCAGAGAATAAAAAGAAAAGCAATGTAAAGGTTACTGCATCCGGTTTGCAATATGAAGTGATTACACAGGGCACAGGTCCAAAGCCTGCTGCAACAGATACCATCATTGCACATTATGCAGGCAGTTTGTTCACAGGCCCTGAATTTGAATTTGATAACTCATATAAAAGAGGTGCGCCTTTAACTATTGCAGCCAACAGGGTGATCAAAGGCTGGACAGAAGGTCTTCAAATGATGCCGGTAGGTTCTAAATACAAATTTTATATACCTTATCAGCTTGGGTATGGTCTGAACGACCAGGGTGCTTCCATACCCGGAGGTTCTGTATTGGTTTTTGAAGTTGAACTATTAGGGATAAAAGGTAAATAATACTGTATCTAATAATTAATAAAGGGATGATCTGGTGATCATCCCTTTGGTTTTTCTGACCAGTATCTTATCATTTGATAACTTCTGATCATTCATTCCCTTTTGTTTCCGTTTTGAAAATCTTTTATTGCACTATCAGCTTAACGGGGGCTGCAGCATTTCCTTTATGACCTGTTGCAACAATTATATATTGGCCGGTTTTCAAACCTCTTATTTTATAATTTCCTTTCACATCTTTTACCTGATGCACCACTCTTCCTGCAGCATCAACAACGTTGAGGCTGAAATAAGCATCATATTCCGGATAGGTTACAGTTATACTGCCATCTCTGGAAGGATTGGGAAATGCATGAATCATTGATCCTGGTTCACCTGGCCATACCGACCTGATCTCGCTGTAATTTTCCTTTCCATCCAGGTCAACCTGCTTTAACCTGTATTGAATCATATCATTCGACTGTGATGCATCTTCATATCTATAGGAGATCTCATAATTACCAGTACCATTCGTTGATTTAGAAGGTACAAAAGCAACAGCAGTCCAGTCTGTGCCCTTAGTTTTATTCTGGACATAAAAACCTTTGGAATGCTCCTCAAAAGATGTTTTCCAATCCAGCAGAATATTCATTCCCTTCACAACTGCTGTAAATGAAATCAGTTTAACAGGTAGTGTAATGGCTTCCGGTCCTTCAGAAATAGGTCCGCAGGCCTGAACAGCCTTTCCTTCATACTGTATGGTAAAAACATACTTCGTTCCGTTACCATTGAAAAGGTTGGAATTGATTTTTGAATAAAAACAATATTCGGCCGACTGCCTGTCGGGTGCAATATTTTTCAACATGAACTTCATATCTTCTGCATTCTGAAGATTTTGATTAAGCATCTTCTGCACAGTAAGTACATCTGGAGCACTTACTTCCGGAGGTAAAGCATTTTGAAAGTTCACAATAATGATCCCATCCTTTTTGTATGCAGGATCTGAGGGTAGAAAAGCCGGACAATTCTGAGTTCCATTTCCATTATTAGAAACGTTAAATGCACGGGCGCAAGGGTTGTTGATCTGAGAAAAAACGTTTAGTCCAGGCAAAAGAATTACCATTGAAAAAAGCAACTTTTTCATTTTAAATGATTTTGTCGATTATAAAAAATGGTTCGACAAATGGTTAAATCTGCAATAGATGTAGGGAAAGCTTTTGATTAGGATCTACGGATACGGTAAAACTTGTTGATCAAAATGGAAATGGAGTAATTAGCTTTTCGGGAGAGGAGTTTTGGAAAAGTTCCGGATAACGGGTGCAAATCTATTGATTATTTACAAAGAATACACAAAGAAGCAAAAATGTTTTATTTGCTATTGATCACTGGTCATTTCCTTCACCCATTTCATTGCTTTTTGAAATTGTTCTTTTTCAGTGATCCTGGTGTTATCAAGGAGTAGTGCATCATCAGCTTTTTTTAAAGGGCTTACTTCCCTGTTAGAATCAATATAGTCGCGCATCTCAAGATTCGCCTTTACTTCATCAATGGTAATGTTTGGATTTTTTACGAACATTTCCTGGAATCTTCTTTCCACTCTTACTGCATTATCGGCTGTCATAAAAATCTTTAATTCCGCATCGGGAAACACAACGGTGCCAATATCTCTTCCATCCATAACAATTCCCCTGTTCTTTCCCATTTTCTGTTGCTGGGATACAGCATACTTCCGTACTTCTTTAATAGCCGCTACTTCGCTTACCTTTTCAGCAATAACAAGATCCCTGATCACATATTCAACATTTTCACCATTCAGGTAGATCTCGGACTGTTCACTTTTAGGATTGTATTCAAAATCCAGCGAGATATCTTTCAAAGCTTTTTTTACCTGGTCGGTGTCTGTCCAATCCACATGATTCCTGAGAAAATATAAGGTAATGGCCCTGTACATAGCACCACTATCCACGTATATATATCCAAGTGCTTTAGCCATTTGCTTTGCCAGTGTACTTTTCCCGCAGGATGACCATCCGTCTATGGTGATTATGATCTTCTTCATTCCTATCCTGCAAAAATGCCAACTATACGTCATACAACAAAAAAGCCTTCTTGTTTTTTTACCTGAAGACTTCAAATTCACCACAGGTAAGTGCCATGTCAGAATACCAACATATGGGTCAGGTTTAATCATCATGCATGTGCATTCTTTTAACAGCCCAAGGCGCAGTACAACTGCCTTAGTCAATAAAAAAACCCACCAGCAAGGCTGGTGGGCGTAACTCGATTACCTATCTGATTAATTTGCCTTTGACTGCTGTTTTGCTTCTTCTTTCAGTATAAAAACCAGTTTACCATTTTCCTTGTCCAATCCGGCTTCCAGCACATCGCCTGCTTTGATATTCATATTCAGTATCTCTTCTGCAAGCGGATCTTCAAGATATTTCTGAATGGCCCTGTGCAATGGTCTTGCACCAAACTGCTGGTCATAACCTTTTTCAGCAATGAAGCCTTTGGCTTCTTCGGTAAGTTCAAGACTAAAACCAAGATTGGTAAGACGTTTCATTACACCCTTCATCAGGATATCAATGATCTCAAAGATATTCTCCTTGGAAAGTGTATTAAATATGATCACATCATCAATACGGTTTAAAAACTCAGGAGAGAAAGTCCGCTTCAAAGCTTTTTCAATTACCGCTTTATTGTTTTCATCCGATGACTGGTTACGTGCAGCAGTTGCAAAGCCCACACCGTCTCCAAAATCCTTTAACTGGCGTACACCGATGTTGGAGGTCATAATGATGGTGGTATTCTTAAAATCAACTTTTCTTCCAAGTCCGTCTGTTAACTGGCCATCATCCAGTACCTGTAACAGAATATTATAAATATCCGGATGTGCTTTTTCAATCTCATCAAGCAGGATCACACTATAAGGTTTACGGCGTACGCGTTCAGTAAGTTGTCCGCCTTCCTCATATCCTACATATCCCGGAGGAGCACCAATCAATCTTGATACGGTGAATTTTTCCATGTATTCACTCATATCAATTCGTATCAGGGCATCCTCACTATCAAACATATGACGGGCCAGGGCCCTTGCCAGTTCTGTTTTACCAACACCTGTAGGTCCGAGGAAAATAAATGTACCGATTGGTTTTTTCGGATCTTTCAATCCAACACGGTTACGCTGGATGGCCTTAACTACTTTTATAATGGCCTCATCCTGCCCAACCACCATGGCTTTCATTTCTTCCGCCATCTTACGCAGCTTTTGCGTTTCTGCTTCCACCATTCTTTTCACAGGTATGCCTGTCATCATGCTGATCACTTCAGCTATCTCTTCTTCGCCTATGGGGAAGCGTTTATGTTTACTTTCCTCTTCCCATTGCAATTTTGCTTTTTCCAGATCTTCAGCCAGTCTTTTTTCATTATCACGAAGCGCTGCAGCTTCTTCAAACTTCTGACTTTTCACCACCCTGTTCTTCTCCACTTTTATATCCTCGATCTTTTTTTCAAGATCCAGTATATTCTGCGGCACATTGATGTTTTTAAGATGAACACGGGCACCTACTTCATCCATCACATCTATAGCCTTATCCGGCAGCAAACGGTCTGTAATATAACGGTCGCTGAGTTTCACACAGGCATCAATGGCTTCCTGATCGTAATTAACATTGTGATATTCCTCGTATTTGGTCTTAATATTTTCCAGTATCTGAATAGTGTCTTCAACACTCGGTGGCTCAACCATCACTTTCTGGAACCTGCGGTCAAGGGCACCGTCTTTCTCTATATACATTCTGTATTCATCAAGTGTAGAGGCACCAATGCATTGCAGTTCGCCCCGCGCAAGCGCAGGCTTGAAAATATTGGAAGCATCCAGTGAACCGGAGGCACCTCCCGCCCCTACTATGGTATGTATTTCATCGATAAACAGGATCACATCACGGTTCTTTTCCAGTTCATTCATGATGGCCTTCATCCTTTCTTCAAACTGTCCACGATACTTGGTTCCCGCCACCAGTGCAGCAAGATCAAGAGATATCACCCTTTTATCAAAAAGCACCCGGGAAACCTTTCGCTGTACAATCCTTAAGGCAAGACCTTCAACGATGGCCGTTTTACCCACGCCCGGTTCCCCAATGAGAATTGGATTATTCTTCTTACGCCTGGAAAGGATCTGGGATACTCTTTCGATCTCCTTTTCTCTTCCCACGATGGGGTCAAGTGTTCCTGTTTCTGCGAGTTTGGTAATATCCCTGCCGAAATTATCAAGCACGGGAGTTTTGCTTTTTGCGGTGCCGCCCTGCCGGGGTTTGTTTTGCGAATACTTTTTTTCTTCATCAAAGTCATCATCATTCTCTTCCTGGTATTCAGCACGGGGGTCATTTGATTTCATAACCCCTAATTCCTGTCTGAAAAGGTCGTAGTCCACGTCAAATTGATTTAAGATTTGAGTTGCTATATTTTCTTTGTTCTTCAATATGGAAAGCATGAGGTGTTCAGTTTCAACAGTAGGACTTTTTAAAGCCTTTGCTTCTAAAACCGTTACCCTTATTACTTTCTCTGCCTGTTTCGTTAATGGCAGGCTATTGATGTTTGCAATATTCTTACCAGTCTTGTCTTTCACTGCCAGTTCTATTTCTTTTCTTAACTCGTAAAGATCAACATTAAAGCTTTTCAAAATTCGAATAGCTGTATTATCACCCTCACGAATCAGTCCCAGCAATAAATGTTCCGTCCCGATAAAATCATTACCCAGCCTCAGTGCTTCTTCCCTGCTGAAGGAAATGATCTCTTTTACTTGTGAGGAAAAATTATTATCCATTTGATTCGGTATGCTTTATACAATAATATAAAATATTTTTGAGCGATTGTAAGGACCTTAAGGTTTAGCCTTACTTTAGTCCATATGGAAGTCAAAACTGATACCAAAGAAAGATTTCATGTCATCCGGGTAGAAACCGAAGCGTTACCTGCTAATCTGGCAGCAGAACTGAACATCCAACTGTTAGAACTACTTAAAGATACAATAAAGAATGTAGTGGTAAACTTAAGTAGTGTTAAGAGTATGGATGAAGAATCAGCCGAAATTCTTGTTCGTTTGCAGCAGAAATTTTACGAGGGAAATGCATCTTTCGTGTTCTGTGAACTCCGTGAAGAGGTGGAACAATTCCTTGATCAAAAAGAATTGCTTGAGATCATGAATATAACACCAACCGAGAGCGAAGCATATGATATTGTTCAAATGGAAGAGATCGAAAGAGAATTGTTAGGCGGTGATGATCCTGACAATTAAGGTGTTCGCTTTTTTGATAACCATGAACCAGCAGCATCATATCAGCAATAAGATACTTGATTTATTCCCCGACATTAAATATCCGTTAGAATTTAGTTCTGTAAACGGCGGATCTGTTAATGAATCCTTCAGTATCCGTTATGGCAGCAGACAGCTGTTCTGTAAAACGAATTCTGCTACAAAATTTCCCCATTTATTGGAAACTGAAAAGAAAGGCCTTGAACTCATTGCAAAACAAAAGATCATTGCAACGCCAGAAGTAATGGCCTGCTTTGAAAGGGAAGGCCACCAATATCTTTTACTGGAATGGGTATCAGCCGGGAAACCTTCAAAGGAATTCTGGCATTCATTCGGGGAACAGCTTGCTGCTTTACACCAGGTGAAAAACATTCATTTCGGACTTGATCATGAAAATTATATGGGTTGTGTTACCCAGGTCAATTCCAAATCCGTAAACTGGATTGATTTTTTCCGGGAGCAAAGGATGGAACCGCTGGTTAGGCTATGCTCCTCAAATGGGCTGATCTCTGCAGATCAAATAAAATTGTTTGAAAGCCTGTATAACCGTTTACCAGACCTGTTTAATGAGGATGAACCACCGAGCCTTGTTCATGGAGATCTATGGAGTGGAAATTTTATTTGCAACCAGGAGGGTCAACCGGTTTTGATCGATCCGGCTGTTTATTTTGGCCACAGGTCTGTTGATCTGGCTATGACAACACTGTTCGGGGGATTTAATCCCCCATTTTACGAAGCCTATCATTATCACTATCCATTTCCTGATAATTATAAAATGCAATGGCCGGTATGTAATCTCTATCCATTGCTCATTCATGTATTTTTATTTGGAAGGGCTTACCTTTCACAGGTAGATGACATATTAAAACGATTCCGTTAGATTTAAACATCATATTCAACCCACACTTAATTTTGCCCGATGTTATCGGTAACCATTCTTGGAAATAATTCTGCAGTGCCTGCGTTCAACCGGCACCCAACCAGCCAGGTGGTTTCGCATGATGGAAATAATTTCCTTGTTGATTGTGGTGAAGGCACCCAGATCCAGATGATCAAATACAAGATCCGTCGTGGAAAGATCTCACATATATTCATTTCACACCTCCATGGCGACCATTATTTCGGACTTGTAGGACTTCTCAATACCTTCGGATTATTGAACCATATACAAGAATTGCATGTTTATGGTCCTGCTCCATTACAGCAGATCATTGAAATGCAAATGAAGGTGGCGGAAACTATTTTACCTTATCCATTATTTTTCCATATTCTAAGCAGGCATGAAGTGCTGGTTGACAATAACAGGATACGGATCACTGCTTTCCCTACCACTCACCGCATAGAATGTTATGGATTTTTATTTGAAGAAAAAGAAGGCAAAAGAAAATTATTGATCGATAAGGTCCGGAAGCTGGATATTCCGCTTTCCTTTTATTCCAGCCTGCAGGAAGGGCTGGATTATATTACGCCGAGAGGGCAGGTCATTAAAAACGACCTGGTTACCACAGCTTCAGAAAGAGGAAAGAAATATGCTTTTTGCGCCGATACCAGGTATGACGAAGGAATGATCAAATATATCTATGGTGCTGACATGATCTACCATGAAGCCACTTACCTGGACAATATGAAAGAAAAAGCCACTGAACGTTTTCATTGTACAACCAAACAGGCAGCAGAGATCGCAAGAAAGGCAATGGTCAAAAAATTACTGATCGGACATTTCAGTTCCAAGTATAACACACTTGAACAATTCGAAATGGAATCAAAAGAGGTGTTCCCTAATACAGAACTGGCGATAGAAGGTGTTACGTATGAGGTGAATTAGGCTGGGGTGGGGTTTGGTGTTATACTTTCTCTGTTCCTTTTTCCTCTGTTTCCTGCCCTGATTAATCTGCTATTAACCATTCATAGAATTTGACAAACTCCTCCCTCCATGAATTTTCATCGTGTTTGCCTTCGGCCCGGATAACGGTTTCCATTTTTGCTTTAGAATGCATTTGCATTTGCCGGAACACATTCAACATATCCGGCACCATGGTATCACTTTCCTGGTTCCCGGCATAGAAATAGATCCTGCCCCTTACTTTCTTTGCTCTTTTGGGATCAATATTCTTAAGCTGGGGTGTGATCCAGAAAGCGGGGGAAAATACACCTGCTGCACCAAATACCCTTGGATATTTTAACATGGCATAAAAAGATATCAGCCCTCCCATTGAACTACCTGCAATAAATGTATGGTCATCACATTTTTTTGTACGGTAATTCTTATCAACAAACGGCTTTAATGTTTTAACCAGAAATTCTACATATTTATCACCTTCACCCTTACCGTATTTTTCCATATCGTAAGGAGAATATTCATTCAGTCTTTTTTCCCCTCCATTGTCAATGCCAACAACGATCATTTGTTTATGATGGGGACCAAGGGTATCCAATGCTTCATCAACGCCCCATTCACCAAAAGCTGAAGTTGCTGCATCAAAAATATTTTGCCCGTCGTGCATGTAAAGCACAGGATATTTTTTACGTGAACCCGTATAATCTGATGGAAGGTAGATCCAGATTCTCCTATGCCTGTTTAATTGAGGTATAAAAAAAGTTGAATCAATTATGTGAACATTTTTGCTTGCGGTACTTGAGGTAGGCTTTTTAGGAAAATGGTCAGCCCAGTTTTGTATCGTGACATGTATGGTATCATCTGCTTCCACCTGGATCGTCCTGTTGGCGGTTGAGATTCCGCCATCAAGCGATTCAACCTTATCCCATCCACCTTTTGTAAATTTATATTCGAACATACCACGAGGTAATTCAATTGTGATGCCGTAATGATTACCCAATGTTCCAAGCACCAGTTTTTTATCCATCGGATCCCAGTTATTAAAACTTCCAACCAGATAAACCTTTTGATCTGGCTGGTGGTAAACCGGAAGGCTGTCAATTAGAAAAGTGATCCTGTATTGGGCAAAAGAAAAAAGCTGAACAAACAAAAACCCGGAAACTGAAAGAATTCTTTTCATGTGCTTATTTCAATGACGACAGGTATTCTTTTAGCTGCTTCCCCAGGCCTTCACTGAGTGGCACCAGAGGTAAACGCAAATGATTCTGAATAATATCCATTTCAGCCAGTGCAGCCTTTACCCCAGCCGGATTGTTCTCAGCGAATAATAATTCGTATCCCTGGAGCAGGGCATTATTCAATAATCTGGCTGTATGAAAATCATCTTCCAAAGCTGCTGTTACCATATTGGAAAAATCTTTCGGGAAACAATTTGCAGCCACACTGATCACCCCCCGCATGCCACAGGCTATTTGTGCCAGTGCAAGGTTATCATCTCCACTCACTACTAAAAAATCCTGCGGTTTATCACGGAGAATTTGCAGGCATTGATTCATATTTCCACTGGCTTCTTTTATTCCGCTGATATTATCGAATTCGTGTGCCAGCCGTATAGTAGTTTCGGCAGAAATATTACTCCCTGTTCTTCCAGGCACATTATAAAGGATCAGGGGTTTAGCAGTGGCGCCTGCCAGGGCTTTATAATGCTGATAAATTCCCTCCTGTGATGGTTTGTTATAATAAGGACTTGCAGATAAAACAGCAACCGCATTTTCGATAGGAAAAGTTTCAATATCCTTAATTACAGAAGCCGTATTATTTCCACCTATTCCCACTACTACGGGAACTCTTGCAGAAACCATGGAAAAAGTAGCTTCAATCAACTCAATTTTTTCTTCTCTTGACAACGTAGGCGTTTCTCCTGTGGTTCCCAAAGTAACCACATAGTTCACACCACCTTCTATCACAAAATCCAGTAATTTCTGGTAACTATCAAAGTCAATGCTTTTGTCTGCTTTAAATGGAGTTACCAGCGCTACACCCGTTCCTTTTAAGAGATCTCTTATTGACATGGATCGTTATTATTTATTGTTTATAATCATGGATCGTATCTAAAAGCATTTACCCCAGACTATCCTGTATTTTTTTGTTCATTGGAAACATCCTGGTCAACCGCAACTGCCCCGTTGTTATGAGGCAGCTGAGAGGATTCATTTTCCACTTCATCCCAGAATCCCATTCTGCCGAATTTTTCAATTCTTTTGGTGATCCTCTCATCAGGTGCCAGGGGTTTTAATTCTTCCAGCACATTTAATAAATAATTCTTTAGTATGGTAGCCGACTCCATATAATCCCAATGAGCACCACCTGCAGGTTCGGGAATGATCCCATCTACAAGGCGAAATTTTTTCATATGGTCTGCCGTGAGTTTTAATTGTTCAGCAGCCACTTCTTTTTTATCCCAGCTCCTCCATAAAATGGACGAACAGCTTTCAGGTGAGATCACGGTATACCAGGTATTTTCCATCATAAACACCCGGTCTCCCACTCCTATGCCTAATGCTCCGCCCGATGCGCCTTCTCCAATGATCACTACTATCACAGGTACTTTCAAACGGATCATCTCATAGATGTTCCTTGCAATGGCTTCGCCCTGTCCACGTTCTTCCGCCTCTAATCCGGGATAGGCCCCCGGTGTATCGATCAATGTGATAATTGGTTTATTGAATTTTTCCGCAAGCTTCATCAGCCTCAATGCTTTCCGGTATCCTTCCGGGTTGGCCATACCAAAATTTCTCAACTGTCTTGTTTTGGTATTGATCCCTTTCTGCTGCCCGATCATCATTACCGTTTGTCCACCAAGCTGCGCAAAACCACCTACCATGGCCTTATCGTCCTTAACGTTACGGTCACCAAACAGCTCCACGAAATTCGTGGTCATGTTCTGAATATATTTCAGCGTATAGGGACGGTCCGGGTGACGGCTCAACTGAACCCTTTGCCAGGAGCTGAGATCACGGGTAACCTCTGTCCTTTTTTCAAGTATTTTACCTTCCAGTTCTTCTATGGTTTTGGAATGGTCGATCTTTTTTTGCTCGGAAACATGCTTCAATCTTTCGATCTCATCAATCAGATCTTTGATCGGTTTCTCAAAATCCAGGAATTGTCTGTTTGCGTTAGAGGGCATAGGCCATTTATGTTGGTGGTAAAATTAGTGAACTTAAGACAACAACGAAGTACCAATTACGAATCAGGAAGTAAGAAGAAGTTGCGGCAGTAAATTCATAATCCAATCCGTGATCCCATTTGGATGATATTTTTTCAGCCATACCCTCATATTTGATCAACCATAATTTCAGTGTTCATCCTTTCATCCGCTCAATCCGTGATATTCCTTAAAGATCCTGGATATCCGTCTACATTATAGAATGAACTCCATCCAACTTTCCGCG
>CAMPIQ010000085.1 GCA_946886475.1 uncultured Chitinophagales bacterium
GTATATTACCGCTGAATTTTTCTGTTTTTTTTAAAATTTTCCTGATTTTTTTAGAATGTTGGCAATTTTTTTCACTATTTCCGGATCCTTTTAATTTCTTTGTGAAAATTATTTCCTTATGCTTCCCCGTTTTTCTGCACTAGCCAATTTATCAGGCCAGGAAAAAGACCTTCCTGAACATTCAACTAAGATCACTGCCGTTTTTGCTGAGAATGTATTCACCCACCAGGTAGCCCGCCAGTTTTTAAGTGAAGAGGCTTTTAAAAGCCTGATGTCCTCAGTAAAATCCGGACAAAAAATTGACCGTTCCATGGCCAATCAGATTGCCAACGGTGTAAGGGCCTGGGCCGAAACAAAAGGTGTAACCCATTTTACGCACTGGTTTCAACCACTAACCGGTACCACTGCAGAAAAGCATGATTCCTTTTTTACTTTGAAAAGTGATGGCACTCCAATAGAACAATTTGAAGGTGATGCGTTGATTCAACAGGAGCCTGATGCTTCTTCATTTCCGAGTGGCGGATTACGCGCCACTTTTGAGGCAAGGGGTTATACGGCATGGGATCCTTCTTCACCAGCATTTATAATGGACATTGGTATAGGTAAAACCTTGTGCATTCCTACCATATTTGTTTCTTACACAGGAGAGTCGCTTGATTACAAAGCTCCATTACTAAAAGCACTGGAAGCCGTAAATAATGCAGCGGTAGATGTGTGTAATTATTTTGACAGAAATGTTGCCAGGGTTATTCCAACCCTGGGATGGGAACAGGAATATTTTGTAATTGATGAAGGATTGTTCAATGCACGTCCCGATCTTGTTGGTTGTGGAAGAACCGTTTTCGGACACAGCCCGGCAAAGGGACAACAACTGGAAGATCATTATTTCGGTTCCATACCTGAAAGAGTTTATGCCTTTATGAGAGATTTCGAAACTGAATCTTACAGGTTGGGTATTCCGCTTCGTACAAGGCATAATGAAGTTGCACCCGCGCAATTTGAATGTGCACCGATCTTTGAAGAAGCTAACCTTGCCGTAGACCACAATACATTGCTGATGGATGTAATGTCACGCGTGGCAGCCCGTCACAAACTCAGGGTTCTATTACACGAAAAGCCTTTTGCCGGTATCAATGGAAGCGGCAAACATAATAACTGGAGTCTTGCCACAGACACAGGGGTGAACCTGCTGGCCCCAGGCAAAACGCCAAAGACAAATCTGATGTTCCTTGCTTTCTTTGTGAATTCAATTAAAGCGGTTCATGATTATTCCGACCTGCTGAGGGCTTCAATAGCGTCGGCAAGTAATGATTTCCGACTGGGCGCAAATGAAGCACCCCCCGCCATCATTTCCGTTTTCATTGGTCAATATCTTACTAAAGTTCTTGAAGACATCAAGCAAAGGGTAACCCAGGATATGGATGAAACAGATGAAAGCATGTTGAAGATCGATATTCACCGCAGCATACCGGAATTATTGATGGATAATACTGACCGAAACAGAACATCTCCATTTGCATTCACGGGAAATAAATTTGAGTTCAGGGCGGTAGGTTCTTCAGCCAATTGTGCAAATGCCATGACAGTGCTGAATACCATCATGGCTGAAACCCTGAAGAACTTCAAAAAAGAGGTGGATGCTTTGATAGAAAAAGGAGAGAAAAAAGAGATTGCGATCATTCATGTGATCCGCGGTTATATTGTTGCCAGTGAAAAAATATTGTTTGAAGGAGATGGATACAGCCAGGAATGGGAAAAAGAGGCAGAGCGGCGAGGTTTGCAAAATATAAAAACCACTCCACCTGCACTGGATGCCATGGTAACAGAAAAGGCCAAACATTTATTTGAAAACAACAATGTTTATAATCACCTTGAACTGGAAGCAAGACATGAAATAGAGCTGGAAAAATACATCAAGAAAGTACAGATCGAAAGCAGGCTAATGGCAGAACTGGCCACAACCTATGTTTTACCATCAGCCATAAATTATCAGAACAAACTTATTGAAAACGTAAAAGGATTAAAAGAAATAGGACTTGCTGAAAATGCCTGTTCGCAAAGAACTGCAGTGATCTCAAAACTATCTGAACATATCAATCAGGTTAGCCAGCTGGTAACTGAAATGATCGAGGCCAGAAAAGAATGTAATAATGTGGAGGACACCAGAGAAAAAGCTATCGCCTATTGTAATAAAGTAAAGGAAACCTATTTTGATAAGGTCCGTTATCATGTTGATAAACTTGAACAACTGATAGATGACAGGGAATGGTATCTTCCAAAATACAGAGAGCTGGTGTTCCTGAGATAACCAGGTAACGCAACTAATAAAAAAAACCTCCCAGGCAACCGGGAGGTTTTAATTTTTATGCAAAGGCAACTAACATTTTTACTCAATGACCTTTCGGACATTAAGTTTTCATATCAGGGATGAGACCATTAAAGAAAAACCACTGATAAAGTAATGATCACAGCTAAAATGATCGTTACAAGCAGGGTGTCCTGGATCTTTTCATCCTGAAATAGGGAGGAGATTTTTTTCATAACCACAGTAATTTTAAAAATGATTGAAAGAGAGCTTTCCTGGGATTACGGATTTGCCTGAAACCACTGTGTTTTTAAAAGGAGGGGATTATGATACAAAAATAGAAACATTATTCAGATTTGCAACTAGTAAATTTACGAGCCCGCTTCGCTCAATTCAAGCCACCTAAGCTCTTTTTGATCAATAAGTTCAGAAATTTCCCCAATCCGCCTCGACAAAGCTTCCAACCGGTCAAAAGGGAGGTCTGCCAGGGATAATTGTTCAGCTACGCTTTTCTTTTCCTTTTCAAGTTGAGCTATGTCTTTTTCAAGCATTTCAAATTCCCTCTGCTCCTTATAAGAGCGCTTTTTACGAGGAATTGTGTCCTGCGAAGTTTTTATATCAGGTTGTTTTCTTTCTTCGGGAACCGCTTGGTCCTGCTGCTTCTCCCATTCCCTGAGCTGACTGTAGTTGCCCGGAAAATCCCTTATTTCACCATTACCTTCAAAAACAAAAAGATGGTCCACCAGCCGGTCCATAAAATAGCGGTCATGGCTTACTATCACCATACAGCCCTGAAATTCGGTAAGAAAATTTTCGAGCACAGAAAGCGTTGGCAGGTCAAGGTCATTGGTAGGTTCATCGAGTATCAGAAAATTAGGATTCCGAAAAAGTATGGTCAGCAAATGGAGTCTTCTTTTTTCACCTCCGCTTAGTTTGCTGATGTAAGTAAATTGTTGTTCGGGGGGAAAAAGAAAAAGACTGAGAAATTGCGCAGCACTCAAACTCCCACCTCCGGCCAGTGGAAAATTCTCAGCTATGTTCTTTACATATTCAATTACCCGGTAATCTTCTTTTATTTCCAGACCCTGCTGGGAATAATTACCAAATACAATGGTTTCTCCAATATTCACCTTGCCACTATCTGCCTTTTCAATTCCCTGCACCATATTGATGAAGGTTGATTTACCTGCACCATTTTTTCCAACTACCCCAACCCTTTCTCCCTTCTTGAACGTATAATCAAATCCTTTTAAAATGACCTTGTCGCCAAAGGATTTATAAACTTTTTTCATCTCAACCGTTTTCCCACCAAGGCGATTCATTTTGCTCTGCAATAGTAATTGTTGCTCCTGCAGTTGTTGTTTAGCCCTTTTCTCTACCTCATAAAAATTATCAATCCGGCTTTTTGATTTGGTTGTTCTGGCCTTCGGCTGCTTTCGCATCCATTCCAGTTCCTTCCTGTACAGGTTACGTGCTTTGTCAACGCTGGCAGCTTCACTTTCCTCCCGTGATGCTTTCTTCTCAAGAAAATTTTCATAATTGCCTTTATGGAAATAAAGCTTACTGTTTTCCAATTCCCATACTTCATTACAAACATTATCCAGAAAATACCTGTCGTGCGTGACCAGTAAAAGCGTAACATTTTCTTTATTGAGATAGTGTTCGAGCCATTCAACCATTTGCACATCAAGGTGGTTGGTTGGTTCGTCCATAATCAGCAAAACATGCTTATGCTCGAATCCGATATCAATGAGGGTTTTTGCCAGGGCTACTCTTTTTCGCTGACCACCGCTGAGTGTTGATACTTTTTGCTGCAGTTGGTGAATATTCAGCTTACCAAGAATCTGCTTCACTTTTGAGTCAAAATCCCATGCTCCCAGTTCATCCATTTTAGAAAGCATTGAACCCATCTTTTCTTCATTTCCTTCATCAATAGCAGCCTCATACTCCTTGATAGCATTCATTACGGGATGACCGGTATGAAAAATATTATCCAGCACAGAACAGGACTCATCGAGCTGGGGTTCCTGTTCAAAGAAAGCCACGTCAACATCTTTATTTACCCATATCTTACCTTCATCAGGAACATCCTTACCAGCAATGATCTTCAACAAAGTGGATTTGCCTGAACCATTTCTGGCCACCAGCGCTATTTTATCGCCTTCTGATATATGAAAGGATAATTCTGAAAAAAGAGGTTTTACTCCATAGGCTTTCCCCAAACCTTCAGCAGACACGTAATGCATGGGGTAAAGTTAAGGAGTGGCGGAATTAATACGGGATGGTCATGAAATTGAGATGTTGGCTGGTTAACCTGTTGATAGGCTGACTGGTTCAACATGTACATACATCAATCAGTTTTGAATGCATTTATTATTACCGCAGTTTAATGCAATACTTCTCCTCCCCCCTATAAGGGAAAAGCAGCCACCCGTTAAACGGAAAATGGAATGTTACAACTTATCAACAGGTCAACTAAACACAACCTTAATCCCTGTCCAGCCCTTTTAACCAGTTGATCACTTCATCTCTTGTTTTTCCAAGCCTGGTCTGGAGTCGTCCGTATAATTCGTCTTCCTTACCATCTTCATACCTCAGATCATCATCTGTGAGGTCTCCATGAGCCTGTTTTGCTTTACCCTTCAGCTCATTCCATCTGCCTTTTAATTCTAATCTGTCCATGAAATATATTTACCTGATCATTAAAAATTTTATGCCATTATATACAACTGATCAACTTTTATTTTTGTTTAAATCCTCTCGAGGCACCATTATATTGAGAATGGCCGGCAATATCCTTGCGGTTACTGAATTGGTCTTACCCATGAATTCACCGTCTACCTGGAAATAGGCTTTACGGTGAACATGCAATTCCACATGCCTGGTTGACAGCACTTCTATTCTTTTTGGATGAAAGGACTTATCTGTAAATATGGCCTTCAGGATCTCAAGTACATTCAGTTTTCTTACTATTACCACTTCAAATTTTGCATCACTGATATTACCGTCAGGGTTAATATTAGCACCCGTTCCATATTTACGGGCATTGGCAAGAACTACCATATAGGCAAAGCGTTTTATTTCCGCATCATCTGTTTTGATGTTTAGTTTCAGTTTTTGCTTTTGCCACAATATTTTAAATATGGCCCGGCCATAACCCCACAAACCTCTTTTAGATTTTTCAAAATATTTAACCAGCATGGCATTCATACCTACATCGCTCAGATGAATGCAGATCTCTTCTTCATTTATACGAATGAGATCGATCTTAATGCAGCTTCCATTGATAATCACATTTAATGCATCTTCAATATTCAAGGGGATACCCAACTCTTTTGCCATACCATTTGCAGAGCCTGCGGGGATAATTCCCAAAGGAATGGGTGTTTCTTTCAGCATTTCGGCCAGCATCTTTACAGTTCCGTCACCTCCCACTGCAACTACCCTGTCAGGTTTTATACGGTCAATATACCCCTGGATAGAAATCTTGTCCCCGGTACCGCACAAGAGATAAAACTCCATATTATGGACACGATCCCTGAAGTATTCTCTGATAGAAGCTTCCCAATCATGCTTTTCCTTACCTCCGGAAACAGGGTTAATTATAAAAAACAATTTCAAGGCTTCCTGGTTGTGCATACTTATTGTATAATAATTTTTATGCTAAGTGCCCATCATAAGGATCACAATACTAAAAGCATCAAAGCCAGATTAATGAAATGGCTGGGCCTTACCAATGAGGTTACGATAAAACCATACCACGGATATGGACATGCGGACCAGATGACCGTTTACGGACATGTATTCAGGCTGAGTCCTTTGCCACGAAAAAAATACCGAAAAAGTTTCCTTAGAAATACACTTGCTTTATTAAGACTGTTCATGGTAAGGCCATATATAAATGCCGAGATAGAAATGCAATGGGGTGAACAGGTATTTAAGACCAGCTCTGATAAGGATGGCTTTTTCAAGATTGAGTGGAAGGATACACTGCCTCATTCCCTGGGATGGCATGAGGCTTTTTTCAGTGTCAGAAAAAATGGAAAAATTATTTCCACATCAGAGGGAAAGATTTTCATTCCGCATCCTACCCAATATGGTTTTATTTCAGATATAGATGATACTTTCCTTATCTCTCATTCCTCCAACCTCAGAAAAAGGCTATTTGTTTTATTCACTGAAAATGCCAGAAGCCGGAAACCGTTTGAGGGGGTAGTAAAACACTATCAGTTGCTGGCACTGAGCAACACCTCTGCCCAAACTCCAAATCCATTTTTCTTCGTTTCAAGCAGTGAATGGAATCTTTATGATTATATTCTTGAGTTTACAAGGGTAAATAAAATTCCACAGGGTGTATTCCTGTTGAATCAATTAAAAGTATTCAGTGAACTGCTTAAAACGGGGCAGAATCATCATATGACAAAATTTACGAGGATCGCGAGGATACTTGAGAAATATCCAAAACAACGGTTCATATTACTTGGTGATAGTTCCCAGCAGGATCCATACATCTATGAATCTATCGTATCTCATTTTCCAAAAAGGATACACGCAGTTTATATAAGGGATGTATATGCCAGGAACAAAGAGAAAGCGGTAGATGTTTTGGGAAAGATTGAATCGAAGGGAGTGCCCTGTTGTTTTTTTCAACATAGTGCCGACGCTATCCTGCATTCACAAAAAATCGGGCTATTGCCGGAGACCGAACTGGTGTGAGAGAAAAATATGGCATAAAGTTTCGGGAAATAAGTAAACATCTAATGGAAAAGAATCTGGAAAAAGAAAATGCACTAGAAAAATTCATGGAGTTGGTGCATGACATAAACGTGTGCATGTTCATAACCAACAGCAGCGAAACAGATCATACCAGACCAATGGCAACTGTTGACATAGACAAGGATGGCATTCTATGGTTTTACACCGATATAAGGTCAATAAAGATTGAGGAAGTGAGCATGGAACACAAAGTTCACCTTGTATACGCACATCCGGGAAAGGAAAGCTATCTCGATGTTTGGGGACAGGCTAATGTGATTACAGATAAAGTTACCGTTACCAACAAATGGAAACCGATAATGAAGGCCTGGTTCCCCGGAGGACCGGGTGATCCTAATGTAGCCCTTTTGAAAGTAAAACCTTATAGGATATATTATTGGGACGCTGAAGCAGGTAAAATGGTATCTTTTTTGAAAATCGCTGCCAAATCAATCGGGGCAAAAATTTCAGAAGGTGTGGAAGGAAGCCTGAAATTATAACTATGAGTTCACCAATGATACCTCAGAATATTGAAGGTGCGGAAACCAATACTGAAAGTGCTGCGGAGTTTGATTCCGCAGCAGCTACCCATCAGTTTTTTTTAACAGCAAAACAAAGATTGCTGAATGTAAACGCATGGCATGATCTGGCCGGCAAAGCAACTGCTGTATTCAGATTAACAGATGAGCATGGAAATGAGGTGAACCGCGTAGTTCAACAAGGTGACCATCTCAGGATCAGCATTCCGGCGCCAGGGCCTGTAACCGGTGAAGGTTTTGACTGGGTAAAAGTGGAAGCCATTGATGAAAAAGAAAATTATCTGGCCATTCGGGTGCGCCCCGCTTCCAACCCCTTAAGCGATCAGCGGGATGTTGCGCATTTTTTCACAGATTCTGCTACATCTTCATTTATCATTAAAAAAGAAGACCTGAAGGTTGTTGCAGGCGTATATGGCCGTAATGAAAAACCGAACACGGATACGGAGCATACAATGGACAAGATCCGGAATACAGCTATTGCAACGGGAGCCATTGCAGGATTCGCAAAAATTCAATGGAAAAGCCTGGTGAATGGTTTTGTATCACCGGTTTAATCTATTGTGGCAGCTTTATGATATAAGATTTCCCTTTTGCAACAGATAAAGACCTTCCTTTGATCCAAGGGTTCATCAATTTAAGTATTTTATAAGTGGTTCCGTTGCTAATGGCAAATTGTGTCAGATCAGGGATTGTACCTGTTACCTGAACCGTCCGGGAAGGAATAACATCATACTTTTCATCGTCAGTTACAGAAAAGCCAAGCGCCTCAGCATTTTCCAGCAGGTATTTAAAAGCCAGGATCCGGTAAATATATTTATTGGTTTCTTCCGGCAGGTAGAGATCATAATAGTTTACTGTTTTTTGAAATACCGCCTGCTTATTATATCCACCCTGACCACAATTATAGGAAGCCGCAGCGGCAGTCCAGTTCCCGAATTTTTCATAAGCCTGTTTCAGGTACCTGCATGCGGCATCGGTTGATTTCACCAGATCTCTTCTCTGGTCTACCTGCGCACTCGTTTCTAAACCATATCCTGGTGCAGTACCATCCATGAATTGCCAATATCCTACAGCACCTGATCTTGACACTGCCCATCCCTGCATATTACTTTCCGCAATACAGAGGTATTTAAAATCGTCAGGAACACCGTTTGCCTTTAGTCTTTCTGATATAATGGGAAAATTTCTGTTAGCCAGCTTAATTAGATAAACTATGGTTCCCTGGTTATAATAATTCTGAAGTAATTCCCTGTCAAATTTTTCTTTGACATCCCAACGGTTAATTGGAACTGCTTCTCCGGCAAACGAAATCTTTTCAGGCAATTTTGGCGCATACCACTGATGTGTATCCTTTTCATTTTCATTTTTTCTGTTTTCTTCATTTTTGAATGCAAACTGGGAAATAAGGAAAAATGAGACAACAGCACCAAGTACAAAATTCAGGACACCATTATATGTTTTCATGTAAAAAGTTTAAGGTGAATAAAAAGGGTGCAAAAAAAATGCCCCGCTCCTGGGCAACCGGGTCATCATTCAAATATGCTGAATTGAGAACAAGTTGTGAAAACAGATAACCTCCACACCCCGTTTAACGTTTCGTTTTAGATTGCGCTATCCTTTGGCACTATCTTTTCCCATAAACCTTAAAATAATGCTATGAAAAAAATTCTTACTCTTTTGATCGCTCTTGGCGCTTTTGGTGCCATACAAGCTCAAACATCCAGGGAAGAAGCCCGCAAGATCATCCTTGGAGAAAAAAATAAAAATGGCAACACTTCTGAAAGAAGCCGTGATGTGATTTTAGGTGACCGAGACAATGACAATAATTCCCGCAGAACTTATCCTGATTCCTACCCCGGTTCCAATTCAAGGGTTGACCAGATAAACAGGGAATATGATAATAAGATCTATTCCATACGTAATAATCCAAACCTGAGCCAGGCTGAAAAAGACAGGATCATCCGCCAGCTTGAAAATGACAGGAATAAAAAGATCAGGCAGATCAGTGATAATGGCAGGGATAAAAAATACAATAAGAATAAAAAATATAAATCCAATAATGGCAAGCACAAAGGCTGGTCAAAAGGAAAAGGCAATAAGCACAGAAACAATGATGATTGATTAATAGTGAACAAGGTCCAAATAAAAAGATCCCGACAATGTCGGGATCTTTTTATTGAAGCCTGAAGCCTTCGAGAAATTTTGTATTGAAGTCGCCTTCCCTGAATTTTTCATTTTGCATGAGCTGAAGGTGGAAAGGTATGGTTGTTTTCACACCTTCGATCACATACTCACTCAATGCCCTGTACATGGTATCAATGGCTTCCTGCCTGGTTCTTGCGATGGTGATCAGTTTGCCGATCATTGAATCGTAATATGGAGGAATCACATAACCTGCATATACATGACTGTCCACACGCACCCCATGGCCTCCGGGCTGATGAAGCACAGTTATTCGTCCGGGTGATGGCCTGAAATCATTATATGGATCTTCAGCATTGATCCTGCATTCAATAGCGTGTCCCTGTGGCTCATAATCCATTCCGGATATTTTTTCTCCCATTGCAATCTTGATCTGTTCTTTTATCAGATCATGATTGATCACTTCTTCAGTTACGCAATGCTCCACCTGAATACGGGTGTTCATTTCCATGAAATAAAAATTCCTGTGTTTGTCTACAAGGAATTCTATAGTACCCACACTTTCATAATTGATGGCAGCCGCAGCCTTCTTTGCCGCATCACCCATTTTCTGACGAAGTTCTGCTGTCATAAAAGGTGATGGTGATTCTTCCACTAATTTCTGGTGTCTTCTTTGAATGGAGCAATCTCTTTCGCTTAAATGGCAAACTGTACCGAACTGGTCGCCTGCAATCTGAATTTCTATATGCCGTGGCTCTTCCACGAATTTTTCCATATAGATCCCATCATTCTTAAAAGATGCGGCAGCTTCGGCTTTTGCATTATTATAAGCTTTTTCCATTTCGCTGTCTTCCCATACTATTCTCATTCCCTTACCCCCTCCACCTGCCGTGGCTTTCAGTATAACAGGAAATCCCATTTCCTTTGCAATGCTTCTTGCTTCATCAAGGCTGTTGAGCAGACCATCGCTTCCGGGAATTACCGGAACTCCGGCCCTGATCATGGTTTCCTTTGCACTGATCTTATCTCCCATTTTATTGATCATTTCAGGAGTTGGTCCAATGAATTTGATCCCGTGATCGGCACAAATCTGAGAGAACTTTGAATTTTCTGCAAGAAAACCATAACCTGGATGAATGGCATCTGCATTGGTAATCTCCACTGCTGCCATCAGGTGTGGAATGTTCAGGTAGGAATCGCTACTTTGAGGCTTGCCAATGCAAACAGCTTCATCTGCAAATTTTACGTGAAGACTATCGCGGTCTGCGGTTGAGTAAACAGCTACGGTCTTGATACCCATTTCACGGGCAGTTCTGATAACACGTAAAGCAATCTCACCACGGTTGGCAATTAATATTTTTTTAAACACAGAAAATAATTAAAAATTAAAAATTAAAAAGTCAACATACTGATCGTCTTAATTATACTTTTTGACTTTTGAATTTTGACTTGACTTCAGGATGGCTCTACCAGGTACAGAGGCTGATCGTATTCAACCGGTGACGCATCTTCAACAAGTAGTTTTACAATCCGGCCTTTTACTTCACTTTCTATCTCATTAAAAAGTTTCATGGCTTCAATGATGCAAACCACTTTTCCTGGTGCTACCTCATCTCCCACTTCAACAAAATTTGGTTTGTCGGGAGCCGGACGCCGGTAAAAAGTGCCGATCATAGGGCTTTTTATGGTGATGGTATTGGAAGATGCAGCAGGTTCAGATTTGGTGGGTAGAGCAGAACTTTCACCGGCAGCAGGAGATGGCTGAAACTGCTGTGTTGTCTGATGATAAACAGGGGACTGCAGAGGCGCCATCATGGATATAGGTTGTTCTTTCTGCTTGATGGTAATGCTAAAATCTTTCTGCTCGATGCTCACTTCACCAATATTCGATTCGTTGACCATTTTGATCAACTCCTGAATTTGCTTGAAATCCATTTGTTTCAATTTATTATGATTTTGGTTGATATAGGTGGGCTAAGATAGGGAATAATTAATTCAGAGATTGGAGGACAGTAAAGTTCAGCGTTCAAAGTTCAAAGTCGATAGTCAGTAGCCGATAGACGTTAGTCAATAGTCAATAGTCAGTCAATAGTCAGTAGTCAATAAATACTTCTGATAATAATTTAAATTTTTAATTCCGGAATGATAAGATACAATATCGGACTCCAGACTTTGAAATTTAACTATGAACTCACTTCTGCTCCAGTCTGCTGACTTTCGCCTCCAGGCTACTCCTTTACTCTCTCCACATATTCACCTGTTTTGGTATTCACACGTATCAACTCGCCTTCATTTACAAAAAGCGGAACCATTACCTGAGCTCCTGTTTCAATAGTAGCGGGCTTTAATGTACGGGTAGCCGTATCACCTCTCATCCCAGGTTCGCTATATGTTACTCTTACCACTACTTTTTCAGGTAATTCAACAGTCATGGGGGTTTCTGTTTCAGTATTGAATAAAACAGATACCGGATCCCCATCTTTTAAAAATTTTGGGGCGTCTATCATATTTTCGGGTACTGCTACCTGTTCAAAGGTTTCATTATCCATAAAATTGTACCCGGTATCATCTTTATACAAAAACTGGTATTCCTTTCTTTCCACGCGAACCGGATAAATGTTATCGCCACTGTTCCAGGTTTTTTCAATACTGCGATTGTTATCTACTCCGGTTAGCTTTGCCCATACCTTTGCTGCGGCTCTGGCTGTTTTATTTTCACCAAATTCAACCACTTTATATAAGCTTCCATCGAGTTTGATGATGAGGCCACGGCTGATGTCTGAAGTACTTGCCATAAATAATGTTACTTTTTTATCCCCTGGTCCGGGCTGGCAAATGTAAGGAAATCGGGTTTTAGTTAAATAGAAAATAAAGCGCTGTTCATCTCTGTTTAAACTCATTCATAATGGCATCATTTTTTAACTAATTAAATCAGAATGAAAAAAAACAGGTTCCCCCTGCCTCAAAATAATTATCTGATCCCAAGAGCCTGCTGGATCATTATTCTTTTTATTACCTGGGTTACAGCCTCCTCACAGGAAGTTCGTATAACCACAACAATTATCGACAGTTCCCAACCCGGTTTCCGTACTGTAATAGCCGGAATTGAATATAAAAAAGGTCCGCTTCATAGATTTTTCTGGGGGTCGCATTACCGTAAGGAGTGGACTACACCTGTTAAGGTGCCTGTAATAAATCTGGATTCAATTGCCGGAGGTTTAACCGCTACTGAACAGGGTGGCGGAAGGCAGACCAAAACGCTGAGGCTTGAGGATTCCAGGGGTAAAGAATATGTATTGAGGTCGGTGAATAAAGACTACAGGGGTGCTTTACCTGAAATTGCACAGGGTACTTTTATTGAGGACCTGGCAAGAGACCAGGTAAGTTCCGCGCATCCTTTTGCAGCCATAACCATTCCGCCCTTAATTGAAGCCGCTGCCATTTATCACACCAATCCTGTTATTGTATTTGTACCCTATACGCCCAGCCTCGGAAAGTATAATGAAACATTTGCCAACCTGCTTTGTCTGTTTGAAGAAAGACCAGATGATGACCAGTCGGATGCCTCCAATTTTGGTTTTTCAAAAAATGTGGTGGGTAGTGAAAAACTACTTGAAAACACCAGGGAAGAAAACGACCACCAGGTTGAACAGGAAGCACTGGTAAGAGCCAGGCTTTTTGATATGTTCATTGGAGACTGGGGCCGGCATGAAGACCAGTGGAGGTGGGCTAAATTTGATATTGATGATTTCAAAGTATACCGTCCCATTCCGCGTGACCGTGATCAGACCTGGACAAAGTTTGACGGCTTTTTAACCAGAAAGGTTACCGGTGCAGAAGCGCTGGAACATTTGCAAACATTTGATCACAGGATCAAAAATATTAAGAAGTATAATTTTCCGGCCCGATATCTTGACAGGCGTTTTACCAACCAGGTAAGCCGAAACGAATGGCTGAAACAGGTTAAAGAATTACAGGAGGTGCTGACTGATTCATTAATTGAGTCCAGTATAAGAAAATTACCGGCAGAATTATTTTCAATTTCAGGGCCTGAGATCATCTCCAAACTAAAATCAAGAAGAGATCTGTTATTGGAAACGGCAGAAAAATATTACAAATTCATAGCCCAGGAGGTTGATGTAGTGGGTTCGGAACAGAACGAATTATTCCACATCAATAAAATCAACGATGAAGAAGTTTATGTAAAGATCTATGATTTGAATAAAGAAGGTTTCCCCAAAGACAGTCCTTTTTATTCCCGTCATTTTCACAGAGATTTTACCGACGAGATCAATATATATGGATTAAAAGGGAGGGACATCTACAGGATCGAAGGATCGGCCAACAACAGGATCAGGATCAGAATAGTGGGCGGCCCGGAGAGAGATTCCATTAACAATTTGTCTTCTTCTTCAAAGAATATTACTTACCATGATAACCGGGATAATATAATTACCGGTAATATAAGAACCAGACTATCAAATGATACAGCTGTTCATAAATACAATTATTATTCTTACAGGTATAATTCAGGCAGTACCATCATTAGGCCCTGGTATACAAATACAAGAGGTATCAATCTTCAATTTGGCTATGATTATACAAAGCAAAGCTGGAGAAAGGATCCGTATGGATGGTTTCAGGCGCTTTATGGATATTATTCCATAGATAATAAATCATGGGGTGCAGAGTATGAAGCCCTATTCAACCAGCTGCTTGGAAAATGGGACGTAGCATTGAGCGCAAATTATGACCAGAAGCTTGAACAGTATTTCTTTGGATTTGGTAACAATACCAGATTTGATTTTGAAAAAGTCACTTATGAATATTATACCAGTGAAGCGGGTGGCTCCATAAATTTTATAAGACGCATCAATAAGAACCACACAACTGCCATAAAAGGAATTTTCCAGTCAGTTGAGGTACTAAAAAATAATGCGCATACCTTATCTCAACAATTTCCTTTCAATGATCCATCCTCATTTAAAAGAAAAAATTTTTCGGGTGTAGAGGCTAATTATGTTTATCACAACTATAATGATGAAGTAATACCTACCAAAGGACTTCAGTTTAACATCAGTGGAAACCGGATATTTAATATCTCTGAAAGTGGAAGATCTTTCAACCGGTATAGTGGAATGCTTGGATTTTATTTGCCACTAAGCAAGGCTATTTCTTTAGCTGTAAGAACCGGCGCTGCTACCATTACAGGAAATCCTGAATTTTACCAGTTAGCTACGCTGGGTGGTGGTTCTACACTTAGAGGTTATTTCAGGCAAAGATTTCATGGGAAGACCATTTTTTATAATGGTACTGACCTTCGCTGGATCTTTAATACGCGGAATTATATATTCAATGGCAAAATTGGACTGATCGCATTTTTTGATAATGGCAGGGTATGGCAGCCATCAGTTAATTCCGAACAATGGCATATAGGTTATGGAGGCGGCATCATGCTGGCGCCTTTTAACAAGGTAGCCCTCAGTGTTTATTATGGTCTGTCTGAAGAAACAAGCCGGTTCCATATAAGACTGGGGAAACTATTTTAGTCA
>CAMPIQ010000086.1 GCA_946886475.1 uncultured Chitinophagales bacterium
GAGTTGTTTATCTCTATTATTAATTTTGATTCTGCCATAAACGTTTTGGTTTGCATAAATATAATCGTTAGGCAACAAATTTGAAATGTGGTAAATACGTATAACAGGTATTGCTTGACAGCAATCCTGCAAATGATAGTATATGAATATCTTTATGCAGCGATATGTTTTTAAATAATACATAGTTCTTTGCAGCAAGGCTCAATTACCCATTTATAGCCCTCACGGGCTTTATTCATTTTGCGCTGAAACACTGCAAAACGATTTTTGCTGTTGAGAAAAAAATAAAAACAAGGCCACCCACGCACAGCCCTAACCTGAGTTACATAACACCTCTTATAGTCCTAGCTTACGTTACATCAAAGTATGAGAGCGTGATGGCTCGCACCTGAATAAAACGATGTTGCGAAGCGTTTGAGAACATGAATATAAACAGGTTGAAGAAAAGCTTAGGTCATGAGCCTTAATGTTACTCCTTAAAAAGCTTTTTGTTAAACAGTCAGAAGATTCTATCAAAACCCTTTCAAAACATCCTGGTAGTAAATTACTTTTTCACCCTCCTTCTTTAACCGGTAGGCCTGGATCAGGTTATTGATCAGGCGACGGCAATTGTTGCGGTCTTCTTCAGTAAGACTGGTTTGTGAAGTGTATAGCTGATAAGCTTTTTCTGCATGGTGAATGAGTTCCGTGTTCACCCTGGTGATATTATCGGTGATCACCTTCATTTTTGCATCATAACCTGCCTGCCCCGTTTCAATGGACCGCTGCTGGTCTTCCAGATCGTACAACTGGTTTACTGCGTGCTGGGCGGCCATGTAACTGGCTAAGGCCGAACTGGTATCGAGCCTGAGTAATTGCTTCAATACATCCTGTAATTTTTCCTGTTTCACTTTATGGTCATCCTGCTTCTCTCCTCCATATACATAATTGAAAAGGTCAATGGCATAATTCATGGTGAGTACACCATTACCGGGATATTTCTTCAGCATTTCCTCGTACCGGTTCATCCGGTCCTTGGGTGTACGGGGGTTTCCCATTTCAAGCCTGATCCAGTGGGCCTCATCATTGAATATCTTTCTTCCGGTGTTTAAATACCTGGCCGCTTTTGCGGCATCCTTTTTCTGAAAGTGCTGGTATAGCAAAGTATAAACACCTTTGAATTCTTCACCATCCATCTTTAACCGGGCCAGCTTTTCAAAATAAGGAATGGCAGCTTCTTCATTGCCCGACAGATAGGCCGAAAATGCAGTAAGGCTTACCAGTTGCGTGTCCAGTGCCGGGAATTGTTTTCCATTAAAGGAAAAATTCTTTTTATAGATATATTCCTCCGTGTCGAGGGCCTCTTTAAAATAAAGATAGGCCGGCCCATAAGCTTCGCGGTTGTAATGCTCCACTCCCCTGTTATATGCCAGGTCGTATAAGTGAAATAGCCCGATATTATTTTCAAGGCCCATCAGGGTATTCTGCGGATCAAGTTCCTGGTAACGTTTATAGGATATCAATGCTTCCTTCAGGAGCTCCGGGTGGGAAGCATCACTGCTTCTGCCCACCTCCGTATATATTTTACCTCTGTAAAACCAGATGGCCGTTTCCTGTTTTTGCGAAGGGATGGACAATAAGCTGTCTATCTGTTTTTTCGCTGATGCATAATCGTTAGAAGCAATAAACCTTTGCACTGAACTCAGGTTCTGTGCAAAGGTTTGAAAAGAAATAAGCAGGATTATGTAAAGCAGCAGTTGTAATTTCTTCATATAGAGTAAAGAAAATCAGTTTATTTCAACTGCTTTAATTTATCCTGGTAGAAGGTTACTTTATCATTTTGCTTTTTACGGGTATAGTAATCAATCATCTGGTTGATCACCCTGCGGTAATTGGCCTTATCCTGTGCTTTCAGGTTGCCTTCTTCTTTTTCAAAAATGTCGTGTGCTACCTGGGAATATCTGAACATATCCTCATAGTGCTTATCCATCCTGGCATTCAGTTCTTTTTTCTTTGCAACATCCGCTGCAGTTGTGCCTTTAATGGCCCTTAACGAATCTTCCACATCATAGATCCTGTTTACGTAAAACTGGGAAAGGATGTAGGTTCCGTGATGTGATTCCGGATTAAGCGTTAAAGCTTTTTCCAGTGCTTTTCTGGTAGCTTCCTGGGATTCCAGGTAATCGGAAGGTTTCGGATCACTGAAAAAAGTATAGTTGTACAATTCAACACCATGATTCAAAGCCACCACGAAATTGTTGGGATATTTCTCAGCAAGCTGCTCATAGCGGTCTATCTTTTGCTGACGGTCATTGCTCATCGCCATCATTTCATAATCAACCCACCAGTCCTCATAAGCAGGGAAAGCGGATTCGCTGATCTCCAGATACCTGAGGGCTGCGGCGGTATCCTTTTTGGTATCAAGGTTATAACTGATCAAAAAACGGTAGGCATCAATGTAATTGGTGTCATAGATCTTCTGATCAACCATCCTGGAATAATACTTAACTGCATCATCATACATCTTTGCATTTTGTGCGGCAAAGCCGGCGTAGATGGTTGCGGTAGTATCAAATTTTACATCAGTAAGTTTATATTGCGCTAACAGGCTGAATGCATCCAGCGCACCCTGAAATGCCTTCACTGCATCTTCATATTTCTGCCCCTTGAAATGGTCTACACCCGATTTGAAATAATCGGAATAGATACTAAAGAAGGTTTTATGCCCCTCAAATGTTGACATCAGCATTCTTGTTTTTTCATCTTTGGCCTGCTCCAGTTCAAGGTACCTGGTCATTGCATTCAGTGCTGTTTGCAATTCCGCCGGGTTGGCTGTAGCCATGTTGTGATGGATCTGGGCTTTGTAAAACCAGGCATCTGAATTGTTCTGGTTTTTAGGGTCGGCCAGCACCTTGTCTAATTTTTCTTTGGCCTCATCAAATTTTCCCTTCTGGATCTTTTCTTTTATATCATCCAGTTTTTGTGCAAAAACGCCGGTGAATGATGCGGCAAGCAATAATGTCAATACAAGTTTTCGCATTGTTCTTTGTTTTAATAAAATTATGATTGTGGAACTGTGTCCTCTCCTTCAGATGGATTTTCTGTTGAATTGGTTGTGTTGGACCCGTCAACTGTTGTTTCTTCTATTATTTCTTCTACATCTTCCTCCACATTGATCTTTGAAATGGCGGCTATCTCATCTCCCTCATCTATCCTGATCAGTTTTACACCCTGCGTTGCACGGCCCTGCGAACTGATATCAGCCACTTTCATCCTGATGGTAACACCACTTTTACAGGTGATCATCAGGTCTTCTTTTTCAGATACATCCAGTATGCCTACTACCCTGCCTGTTTTTTCAGTTATATTAATGGTTTTTACACCTTTACCTCCTCTGTTGGTGATCCTGTATTCATCTACCGGCGTTCTTTTTCCATAACCTTTTTCACTTACCACCAGTACTGTTTTTTCGGGTGTTGAAGGATTTACATTGATCAATCCAACCACTTCATCCCTGGCATCATCAACTTCAATTCCTCCTACTCCAATGGCGCCTCTGCCTGTAGGCCTTACTTTGGTTTCGGGAAAACGTATGGCCCTGCCTGAGGCAACAGCCATCATGATCTCACAATTGCCATCCGTTAATTTGGCTTCGAGTAACTGGTCGCCTTCCAGAACGGTGATGGCGTTCACCCCTGTTTGCCTTGGTCTGCTGAAATCAGCCAGTGCGGTTTTTTTAATAACGCCTCCCCTGGTGCAAAGAACTATATAATGATTTTTTACAAATTCTACATCCTGAAGATCTGCAATATCAATAATAGCCCTGATCTTGTCATCGGGTGTAATCTGTAACAGATTCTGTATGGCCCTTCCTTTACTATTTTTTTCTCCTTCCGGAATTTCATACACATTAAGCCAGTAACACCTTCCCTTTTCTGTAAAGAAAAGCATGGTGTGGTGGGTGGAGGCTACAAAGAGGTGTTCAATATAATCTTCCTCTCTTGTTTTGCCACCAACAGCACCCCTGCCTCCTCTTTTTTGTGAACGGAATTCAGTGGCTGATGTTCTTTTGATATAACCCAGGTGTGAAATGGTGATCACCACATCTTCTTCCTTGATCAGGTCTTTGATGCTTACTTCATTATCGAGATAGGTGATCTCGGTTTTACGGGCATCACCGAATTTATCTTTTATTTCAAGTAATTCAGTTTTGATGATATCATATCTCATGCCTTCATTGGCAAGTATCTCTTTGAGATGGGTAATGAGTTTCATCAGGTCATCATATTCCTGCTTGATCTTATCACGCTCCATGCCGGTAAGCCTTTGCAAACGCAGTTCAAGGATGGCCTTGGCCTGTATCTCGTCCAACCCCCAGCCTGCACTTACGAGGTTCTCTTTTGCAATATCAGGTGTAGCGGAAGCACGGATCATGGCAATCACCTCATCCAGGTGATCAAGGGCAATGAGATATCCCTGTAATATATGCGCTCTTTTCTCTGCTTCTTTTAATTCATACTGGGTACGGCGAACCACCACTTCATGCCGGAATTCGATGAACTCCGAGATCAGTTCTCTCAGGTTCAGGATGCGGGGACGGCCTTTTACCAGCGCCACATTATTGATCCCATAGGAGGTCTGGAGTTCTGTGAATTTAAATAGCTGGTTGATGATCAGGTTGGCAACCGCATCCCTTTTCAGGTCAATTACAATACGTGTACCTTCTTTATTATTGGATTCGTTATTTACATGGGCAATGCCTTCAACGATCTTTTCATTTACCAGTTGTCCAATGCGGTCGCATAAAGTATCACGGTTCACCTGGTAGGGAACCTCGGTAATGATGATCTGTTCACGGCCACTTGCTTTTGTATCTACATGGAGTTTTCCTCTCAGCACTACCCTTCCTCTTCCAAAATGGAAACCGGCCTTGATACCTTCCATTCCATAAATGGTTCCACCTGTTGGAAAATCGGGTGCTTTTACAAATTGCATCAATTCATCTATCGTGATCTCACGGTTATCGATATAAGCAATGCAACCATCTATCACCTCACTCAGGTTATGAGGCATCATATTGGTAGCCATACCTACTGCTATACCACTTGAACCGTTGATCAGCAGTTGCGGAATACGGGTTGGTAATACAGTTGGTTCCTGGAGTGAGTCGTCAAAATTGAGTTGAAAGTCTACAGTCTCTTTTTCAATATCCTGTAGCATGGCCTCGGCTCTTTTGTGCATACGGGATTCTGTATACCGCATGGCAGCCGGACCATCACCATCCTGGCTTCCGAAGTTACCCTGGCCGTCTACAAGCGTGTACCGCATGCTCCAGTCCTGGGCCATCCTTACCATGGCATCATAAACAGATGAATCGCCATGTGGGTGGTATTTACCAAGCACCTCACCTACCAGACGCGCAGATTTTTTGAAAGGTCTGTTGGATGACATGCCCAGGTCGTTCATCGCGTATAATATGCGACGGTGAACCGGTTTTAGTCCATCACGGATGTCAGGAAGCGCACGGCCAACAATAACTGACATCGAATAATCGATGTAAGCAGTTTTCATTTGTTCTTCAATGTTGACGGGTATGATCCTGTTGATATCGTTTGTTTCCTCGGGTTGCAAAGTTTCTTCCATTCTTCAGCGTATTTCTACAAATTTTTTGTACCGGAATTTCGGTGGGCAAATGTACCCCATTTAGGCGTAGAAACCAGATATTTTAAAGCTTTTTAAGTACACATTAATAGTGGTGTGATAACTGACTTTTAACCGCACCCCGTTCGCTTTCTCCACGCTTTACTTAGGCACGGTATTTTCAATCAGGAATGTAGAAAATGCGTGCTATGAAACAATATTTGTTATTACGGAATAATGTGCAGTCGGGACCCTATACCCTGGAAGCTTTGATAGAACAAAATCTCCGTTCCCTTGATCTGATATGGAAGGAAGAAGAAAGTACAGCCTGGCATTATGCAACTGAAATGGATGAATTAAAAGAACATGTTAATGACCAGGTAAAACATGAGGAAACAGTTTCTGAAAATAAAATATACGTTGCTTTACCTGATCTTCAACCATGCGGGCAACCGGTTGCTATTGAAAATGATGACCCCACAAAGGAGTATTCTCTTCCTGTTCTGGAAGTTTTAAAAGAAAGAGACAACCGTAGGTTATCTAAAAAACCCGTCTGGCAAAAGAAGATCTTCAGGATAAATGATACTATAAGACTGGCAGCGGTTTTTGCGGGACTGGTGTTTGGAGCTTTTGTTATAAAAAAGGCAGCTGATACCAATATAGGCGAAGCGGAGACGGATTTGGAAACTTCTGTAGCCAGCCTGATAATGGAACCTCCCAAACCTCAACTAGCTTACCATAATGCCCTGGTAAAAGAAGTGATAAAACCCGCGGCAGAAGCAAAACCAGTTCCCGGATCAGTCAGGCCAAAAGATATCCGCAGGCAGGTTAAGCTAAAAACAAATGACTATAAAAAAGGCGTCTTTGGTGGAGTAAGTGATCTCCAGCTCACCGTATCAAATGCCTCCCCTCATTTTATTGATAAGATTGTAGTAACTGTTCACTACATTAAAAAGAACGGCCAGGTGGTGGATTCAAAAACAATTAGTTTCCATTCCATTGCACCTAACAGTACAAAAAGGATTGAGGTGCCTCAAAACCGGCGCGGGGTGAGTGTAAAGACTTCCATAAATACCATTTATTCGAAAGATTATAAGGCTGCGTTAAAGCAGGTGTAAGGAAAAGTATATTGATAACAATCATTTGTAGTCTTGTGAAAAACAGCAGCGGTGATCTTACTTAAGTCATATTGCCCAACTGCATTTTCCGGACTTTTCCCATTAAGATGAACGCATTACATTTGAACAATGAGAAAGGTTTTGCTATTTGGCGCAGGGAAATCGGCTTCGGCTTTGATAAAATATTTACTTGATCATGCTGTTGAAGAAAACTGGCAACTGTTACTGGTTGATGCCAGCCTGGAACAGGCAGAAAAAAAGATCGGTGCATCTCCTTCCGGTAAAGCATATTCATTTGATATCATCAATGATAAGGAAAGAGCAGGTATCATTAAAGAAGCTGATATAGTGATCTCTTTAATGCCTCCCGCCCTGCATATCCTGATTGCAAAAGATTGTTTGAGATTTCATAAACACCTGCTCACCGCATCTTATGTTGATGCCGAAATGAGGTCGCTGCAGGACGAGATCAAAAAAAATGAATTGTTATTCCTATGCGAAATGGGGCTCGATCCTGGTATTGACCACATGAGTGCCATCAGGCTTATTGATGAAATAAGAGCGGCCGGCGGAGAGATCAATTCTTTTTTTTCCCATTGTGGTGGACTGGTTGCTCCGGAAAGTGATGATAATCCCTGGCATTATAAGATCAGCTGGAATCCACGTAATGTGGTAAATGCAGGAAAAGCCGGTGCCATTTTTAAACTTGACGGGGCAATTAAAGAAATGGAATACAAAAGTCTTTTTGATGAAAGAAGGTTTGTTCCTGTTCCTGATGGTGAGGTACTATGCTGGTATCCCAACCGCGATTCTTTAAGTTATATTTCTGCATATGGTCTGGAGAGCTGTTCAAGCTTCATCAGAACCACATTAAGGCATCCTGATTTTATGTATGGCTGGAAGAATATTATAGACCTTCACCTTACAGATGAATCTATTCAATATGAAACGGATGGTAAAACCCTGAGTCAGTTTTTTAAAGAGCACATGGATAAATATGGATTCAGTGAATGGCTGGAGCAAAAACTACAGGAACAATTTGCATCCACTAAAACCCTTCTTGCGGAGTTGGTAAACCTGGTTGAACTGGAACAGAAGGCGGCTGAAAAAGGAATAGAACAGGTGGAAGAATTTATGGTGGTGGATGATAATGGCGATCTGCAGCAAATAGACATTGACGAACTGAAAGTAAACGCAGCAGCCACCCTGGCAGATAAAATGCACGATGCCAGCCTTACACTTAAACAATTATTTTTTCTTGGTCTGGACGACGACCAGACAGAGATCAATAAAGGCAGGTGCAGCGCTGCAGATGTTTTGCAGTTTGCACTCGAGAAAAAACTGGTATTGCAGCCCCATGATAAGGACCTTGTGATCATGCTCCATGAAATTGAATATTCTATGACAGGTGAGCGCTATAAGGCAACAAGCACGCTGATACTGGAAGGAAAGGATGAGATGGAAACTGCAATGGCCCTTACTGTGGGACTTCCACTAGGAATTGCTGCACGGCTGGTTTTAAATGGTACCATCAAAGCCACAGGATTAATGATCCCTGTTTCCAAAGAGATTTACGAGCCTGTTATGGATGAACTGCAGAAACTTGGAATAAGTTTTAAAGAACAAACCCAGATGCTTTGACCTGAAGAAGAAAGGATGACCGGAAAATCAAACCGTGGAATATATTTAATTCCGGGTTCTGTATTTTTTCAGTATTTCCGTTACCTCACGCATTCCTTCCCCGGCAGTTTTTTCAATAGCGGTGGTATTATGAACCGGGTTGGTAAAAGGGATCTTTTTATCAATAATAAACCTGGGAGTATGCGGGGCAACATAATTAAGTATACCTGCTGCCGGATAAACAACAAGGGAAGTTCCAACGATCAGAAAAAAGTCAGCACGCCTGGCTATCTTAACAGCTTCATCCATCATGGGCACTTCTTCTTCAAACCATACTATATGCGGACGCAATTGTGAACCATCCGCTGCCCTGTCGCCCATTTGAATGTCACCATTAACCGGATACACCAGTGAATGATCCTGTTCACTTCTCATTTTAAAGATCTCACCGTGCAGGTGCATTACCCTGGTAGAGCCGGCGCGTTCATGAAGATCATCAATATTCTGTGTGATGATATGAACATCAAAATCTTTTTCAAGTGCGGCCAACGCAAAATGCGCATCATTGGGCCGGGCATTGCTGATTTCTCTACGGCGCATATTATAAAACTCCTGAACCAGTGCAGGGTTTTTTCTCCAGGCTGTTGCTGTTGCCACCTCATTGATATCATACCCTTCCCATAATCCATCCGAATCCCTGAATGTTTTAAGTCCGCTTTCTGCACTGATGCCTGCGCCTGTTAATACCACCAGTAAACCTCCCTTTGCCACGGAATGTCCTTGTTCCTTTTTATCTGTACCGGTTTTATGTTCCATTGATTCAGAAACTAATTTAATCATTTATGCAAACTGAATAAAATGGCGGGGAACTATGGGTTCTTTACTGCTCTTCTTAGCATGGAATCTTTCTGCGCCAGGCTAAGGTTGGGCATGTATTGATACAAAGCAGATTCCCAGTCGCCATACACGGGGTTGGGAATAATGATGAACCGGTGACCAAATTCATTAGCCAGTTGTCGGGTAACCAGATTTCTTTCCTCTGTTGATCGTTTATCATACAGGGAACTAAAATCGGCAAGATTATCCCCTATTAATAATACCACCGTATATTTTTTCATTACTTCCTCTCTTCTGGTTTCCTTGCTTGAAATGCCTTTCCTCATTAAAAGATGTTGATCATCCGCATCAGGCAGGTTGAATCTTTGAAGATTGTTCAGGGTACCTGGTCTTTCTTCTTCATTCCGGTTAGTAATATAAAAGATGGTAACTCCTTTTGATGCTGCATATTTTAAAAAGGACGGAGCGCCCGGAACCGTATCAGCTTCTCCCCTTGCTGTCCATTCCAGCCAGCTTCCAGCTTCATAATCTTTCCCCTGCAAGGTTTGCTGAATATCGTACCTGCTGTTATCCAAAACAGTTTCATCAATATCAGTTATAATAGCCAGTGGTTTTGATGGAGCCTCTTGCAAATATTGATCGAGTTGGAGCTTTGCCATATTATACGCCTGAAAACACAGCGCCTTATATTCTGCCGACTGTTGCTGAAAAACAGAAGCAAATAATTTACCATCAGCTATAGAATTGTCTGCGCCTGATGATGATAAATTTCTTGTGGTTGAGCATGCTGTGAGTATAAAAAGGATAATTAAAAATGAATTTTTCATGCATTCGGTTTTGACCGGCAAAAATACTCTCTCATCCATGCGCTCTTTGGAATTTTTTTTGATACTATAACTGAAACAAATAATTATGACAGAGCAAAGATTTGAGTTGTTATTGGATGGGGTTCCTTATGCGGTAACCGCCAGCCCGTTTGAATACAATACAGAAACAAGATACAAGGTCAGGTATAATGGCAATGAACATATATTCACCTGGGATTCCAGCATCGGGAGGTTAGCTCCTATTGACGATGACGCATCCCAGATCCCGGATAACCTGGAAAGAGCTATTTCTGAACGGTTGCAGTTTTCCAGAAAAATTTAAATTAGTACATGTAGAGACGCCAGCCTGCGTCTCTACATGATCCCATCTATCTAAATAAGCAATATCATTTTCTAATTTTTGACAATTGCCGTTGTTGTTTTCACAAGGTGTATAAATTCACTTCTGTATCCGTTTATATCCCTGCCTTTTGATGATTGCGCAAGCCGGAGCACCATATCATAACTGGCCTGTTGTTTATATTCTGAATTACGCAACATTAATCCAAATGAAGCAACCGCTGCGGAGAACCTGAAATTATCCGAACTGGCTTCAACCGTTCTTCCACTATCTTTTACCGGGTGAACAATAAGTCGGCTCTGGTTTCCATCCGGTTGTTTATACCGGAGCCGGATGTTCATAATTTCATCGCTTTCATTGGTGGCAGCTATTGTGCGGCCTTTCTGGTATTTCAGTTCATCAACCGTTTTTATAAATGTACTTTCTAAACCGGCAGGTATCAATTCATACAAGGCTGTAACCGTATGGCCGCTTCCCAATTCTCCTGCATCCTTACTGTCATCATTAAAATCAGCGGCAGCCAGCATTCTGTTCTCATATCCAATTAACCTGTATGCCTGCACTTTCCGGGGGTTGAATTCTATCTGGATCTTTACGTCTTTGGCAATGGTAAAAAGGGTGCTTCCAAATTCATTTACAAGCACTTTCCTGGCCTCATTGATATTATCGATATAGGAATGGTTTCCATTTCCCTTATTGGCAAGTTGTTGCATTTTATTGTCTTTATAATTGCCCATCCCAAAACCAAGCACACTTAAATAAACACCTGATTGTCTTTCTTTTTCAATCATGTTCACCAGTTCATCATCACTGCTCAACCCAACATTGAAATCTCCATCAGTTGCAAGGATCACACGATTATTTCCCTGGCTGATAAAATTTTCCCTGGCGATCTTATATGCAAGTTGAATGCCTTCACCACCTGCAGTTGATCCTCCGGCTTCCAGCTGGCTGATGGCTTCCATGATCCTGGTTTTGCTGGTTCCGTTTGTAGATGGCAAAACCAATCCTGCATTACCTGCATATACTACTATGGCTACCTTGTCTTTTTCCCTGAGATGGTTCACAAGCATATTCAATGATGATTGTACAAGTGGAAGTTTATTGGGTTCATCCATTGATCCGCTCACATCTACCAGGAATACCAGATTGGAAGGCGGCAGGTCGTTCAAGGGAACTGACCGTCCCTGCAATCCAATATGAACTAGCCGGTGTTTAGGGTTCCATGGACATTCTGCTAATTCAGTATGAACGGCAAATGGATCGTCATGGTCTGGTTGTGCGTATTCATAATCAAAATAGTTGATCATTTCTTCTATGCGCACAGCTCCGGGCGGAGGAAGGCTTCCTCCCTGTAAAAATCTCCTTACATTACTATATGCCGCTTCATCTACATCAATGGAGAAGGTAGACAGGGCCTGGTGCAGCGTTGATTCAAATTTATTTTCCACGATATGATCGTAGTCTTCGGTGTTAAATTCAGTTTCATTACCCAGTTGTTGTTTTTGAACTGTTTCATCTTTTTTAATAACAGGTGGTGAGAATTTTATTTCACTTTGCTGCATTTCCATTACTGTGATGTTCTCCACCTGAACCGGAACTTTTGGTGACTGGCTATCATACTGGTCTGACCCTGTATAACCTGTAGCCGGATTGCCTCTGCCTCTTTCATTACATGAAAAGCATAGTAATGTCAGCACTCCTAAGAATGCAATGGATATCCTTGCCATAGTTGTTGATTTTAATTAATGATTGGGATGCAAAAAATTTTATTTTGCATAAATCACATGGAGGAGAAACCGTTAGCGATCTATAGACATGAATTAATGCCGGTTAAATTAAAAAGTAACCCACCAGGCTACACATTTTGCGAAGGAAGTTCAAGCGTGAAGGAATGGTCACCCTGTATGAAATTGACCTTCATCCAGTGTATTGATGAAACTATCGTTGTGGGATACCAGGGCCTGTTGTTACTTACAACAATAAAAAGTCCTTCATCATCTCCCAGTGCAGCAAAATTTTTCATAGGTGGCTGCTTTTCAAAAAAATCAATTGAATAGATTTCTTTCAACTCACGGATTTCAGCGGTTACATTATCTGTTACAATGCCTACTTCACTAATGGCAAGAATGGAGGCCTGTGTAAATTCATTTGCAGATCCATTGTTAAGATCACGGCGGGCAATGAATTCAATTATATTGTTCTGATGGTCATAAAAATAGACCGCTTCCGCATTCCAGTTACTGAAGTCGGCTATGATGTTTTTATTATCAACCGGAATGATCTCCACTTTATTTTTTAACCATTCGTGTGCCTCTCGTACCTGGTTGCATGGAATATTGAATGCTATATGATATATAGCCGCCGATGATTTGTTCAATACAAATTCAAGGATAGATCCCTGCAATTGAAAACTGATGTGCGACTCTGTAACGGAAAGGATTTTTAATTGCAGCAGACCATGATAAAAATCCCTTGCTGCGTCCAGGTCACTGGTAAGTATTTCAAGTGAAGTGATTTTCATGATACGGAAGACAATTCCATGATCATATTCCATTCTTCGGGGCTCACAGGTTGTACCGATAAACGGCTGATGCGCAGGAGAGCCATATCCTTGAGCTTTTTTTCTTTTTTGATCTGCGGAAGCGATACCGGATTCTTTAATTTTTTCACAGGTTTCAGGTCAACTGCAACCCAGGCTTCGTCATCGGTGGTTGGATCCTGATAAGCTTCTTTGATCACTTTGGCAATGCCTACTATTTCAACCCCGGCATTGCTGTGATAAAAAAATACTTCATCGCCCTTTTTCATTGCTCTCAAATGCAAACGTGCCGCATAGTTGCGTACACCATCCCATGTTGTTTTGCCGTCTTTTACAAATTGGTCCCAACTGTAAACGGAAGGTTCTGATTTTACCAGCCAGTAGTTCATGTAGCTCTATTTAAGTGATTGGTGCAGGTGATGGATGAAGCAATCCATCCCCAATAATTTTCAAATTTATACATCTAAAAATTACCAGCACTCGTAACTATTTCATTATCCCGGATTTCAAATTAATTATTAACCAAAAACAGGAACATGAAAAAGATTTCACTGGCAGTTTTACTGCTTTCAGGACTTTTATGGTCAAAGCATTCCCTATCACAGGGCGATATGAAAAAGGAAAAAACAGTTGAGGTAGGTGGTGCGCCCATGTATGCATCAAAGAATATCATTGACAATGCTGTTCAATCAAAAGATCACACCACTTTAGTGGCTGCTGTTAAGGCTGCCGGCCTGGTAGAAACGCTCCAGGGAAAAGGGCCATTCACCGTTTTTGCTCCAACGAATATGGCATTCGAAAAGCTTCCAGCCGGAGCCGTTGACAACCTGTTGAAGCCGGAAAATAAATCCCAGCTAACATCCATCCTTACTTTTCATGTTGTAGCTGGTAGACTGGATATTAAGGAATTGAGGAAATGGATAAAAAAAGGAAACGGAAAAGCAGGATTGACCACGGTGCAGGGTGGTAAAATATGGATCATGGAAGATGATGGCATGTGGTGGATCATGGATGAAAAAGGTAATAAAGCCAGGATCACGGTGAGTGATGTTTATCAGAGCAATGGAGTGATACATGTTATTGATACCGTATTAATGCCCTGAAAACTTTTGTCAGCGATGAGTAACACAATAAAAGACCAGCCGGTAAAGCTGGTCTTTTAATATTATTTTCCGTAACCACACTAACACAGCATGGAGGTTACCAGCCACTCGCCAATACATCAGCAAGATGCATGGTTTTCAGTTTATAATTTTTGTTGTTGATGTAACCCTGCAGATGCATGAGGCAGGAAAGATCGGTAGAGATCAGGTACTCCGCTTCTGTGGCCAGTGCATTTTCAATTTTCTGTTCAGCCATGGCAACAGAAATGGGTTCAAATTTTACAGCGAAACTGCCTCCGAAGCCGCAGCATGTTTCAACATCATGAAGTTCTGTTATTTCAAGTCCTTTTACTTTTTGCAGCAATATCCTTGGTTCATTTTTAATTCCACATTCCCTCAGTCCGGCACATGAATCATGATAGGTTGCCTTACCCGGTAAACTGGCGCCGAAATCTGTAAAGTTTAATTTATTTACAAGGAAGTCTGAAAGTTCGTAAATGTTCTGGCTGATAGCTTTTACTTCATTGTGAACGGATGAATTATCAAAAAGCTTATGGTAATAATTTTTTACAAAGCCAACACAACTGGCACTTGGAGCTACGATTATGTTTGATGGGTCAAAGTCGTTTAAAAATTTAGAACATACGTCCCTTGCATCATCCCAGAAACCGGCATTGAATGCAGGCTGCCCGCAACAGGTTTGATTGGGATTATAGCGCACCTCGCATCCGGCCTTCTCAAGCACACGGATCATATTAAAAGCGGTATCAGGATACAACTGGTCTACAAAGCATGGGATAAAAATCTGGACCTTCATTATATTATTCCCTTCATTTAGGCTGGAAGTTCAAAGGTTTGATCACCGGTTCATTTCCATTCTTCCAGGAGCCGAATTTATTGAAAAAAGGTTCACCGGTGCCTTTGCTTCATTTTTTAAAATTCCCTTCTTTCATCTGTTGGTTAAGGATCATCATTTTTATTGAAGTGATGGCCGCTTCTTCGCCCTTATGTCCGTGAATGCCTCCTGTTCTTTCCATGGCCTGTTTATCCGTATCAACCGTTAATATTCCAAATACAACAGGGACTTCCATTGCCAGATTCAATTCAGTGATGCCATGTGTTACTGACTGGCAAACATATTCAAAATGAGGTGTACCTCCGCGAATAACGCAGCCTAGTGCTATAAAGGCAGAAGGTGCATTATTATGGGCCCAGCATTGTTTGATGGCGAAAGGAATTTCAACAGCACCG
>CAMPIQ010000087.1 GCA_946886475.1 uncultured Chitinophagales bacterium
ACTTAAGCTTCAACGTACAGGATGAAGACTTAAGGGAATTCTTTACCGAGTATGGTGAAGTTTCTTCAGCTAAAGTAATCACTGACAAATTCACTGGCAAAAGCCGCGGTTTCGGTTTCGTTGAGATGCCGGATAATGATGCAGCTCAGAAAGCCATCGCTGAATTAGACAATGGTACAGTTGAAGGCAGAACCATTCGCGTAATGGAAGCAAAGCCTAAAGAAGACAAACCTGCACGTAGCGGAGGTGGATTCCGTGGCGGTAACGGTGGCGGCGGCTTTAATGGCGGCGGCGGCGGTTACAACAAGAACAGGTATTAATCATATTTGCCTTTGTGAGATAAAGCTTCCTGGATTTCAGGAGGCTTTTTTATTGTTATATACAGCATAATGTAGCCTGCCCGCCTCATTTCATCCTGGTGTCATTCAGATTTATCTGCCTACATCCACTTTTGCCTATAATTTTTTTGGCATCCTTTTTTACAATATAAATTAAACTGGTTGTTATGGTTCCGAATCCATCAGTAGATAAAAATCAGCGCTCAGATCCATCTGATGCTCCTGGAAAGAGCAATTTCCCTGATAAAGAATTGAAAGAAGAAAAGCAGGAAGGTGAATTTCGGGATGTTCGTGAAAATGCAAAGAATGGGGATGATGAAGATGGATCACAGGCCGGGCAGGAGGATACTGCCAGGGCGGGAACATGAAAAAATGAATAAATGGCAAAAGTTAACGGTTTCATCAGTATTGGTAGCATATGTTTTGATTGGAAAAAGGCAGGAGAGAAGACATGAATTATATTGATATTTTGTTGATCGCGATAGTTGGCCTGGCTATATGGGTAGGCTGGCGAAAAGGGTTTATCCTGGGATCCATCAACCTGCTGATATGGATCGGCAGCTTGTTTGCCGGGTTTTTATTTTATCCTTCATTGAGTAAGCTGTTACAGGGTTTTTTCCCAGGTCTTGGTGTATGGAATACGCCTATAGCATTTATTGTTACCATAATTTTTGCCCGGATATTACTGGCGCTGATATTTAATACCGTTCTAAAACGTACACCTGATAAAGTGCATACGCACGGTGCAAACCGTTTCCTGGGCATCATACCCGGAGTTATCAATGGATTTATCTATGCAACAATAATGGCTGCTCTTTTACTGACCATGCCATTGAGAAACGGCTTATCAGATAAAACAAAAGATAGTTCTCTTGCCAATACGCTTGGCGTTAATATAGGCTGGCTGGACGACAGGTTCTCACCCATTTTTGACGATGCCATCAGGAAGACCCTGACAGGTGCTACTGTTCAACCGGATACGGATGAAACTGTGGATCTTAATTTCAGGGTTGAAGATGCTGATCCCCGGCCAGACCTTGAAGCACAAATGTTAACCCTGGTGAATAACGAAAGAATGAAGAGAGGGTTAAAGCCGGTTAAAGCTGATCCCGAAATGAAGGTTGTTGCAAGGGCGCATTCCCGGGATATGTTTGCGCGTGGATATTTTTCTCACTATTCTCCGGAAGGAAAGGATCCATTCGACAGAATGAAATCGGCCGGAGTAAAATACCTGGCAGCAGGAGAAAACCTTGCATTAGGACAAACTTTAAAGATCTGCCATGAAGGCCTCATGAATTCTCCCGGGCATCGTGCAAACATATTGAATCCCTCTTACGGCCGGCTTGGCATTGGTATACTCGATGGAGGTACTTATGGCCTGATGATCTCACAGGAGTTCAGGAATTAATAGCTTAAAAATTAATAAATTCTCTTATCAGATAAGGTTCATAAACTATCCAGGTACCTGATAACCGCAAGTCTGATATCCGACTGGGGGTGCCCAATGGTATTTATTGCTTCATACCATTTGGTAATATCCGGATTGGATGGATTGAGAAATTCAAGATTGGCTTCCCTGCCACTTAACAGAAACTCTGAAAAGGCAACCCGGTAGGTTTTTAAGGAATCGATCTCTGTATTATTCAACAGCCATTTACCAGATTGATCTAACTGCACCGATGGATTGTGTAGTAAAAAGCCGCCGCTGCCTACATTCTTTTTTCCCTGATCCAACACCTGCAATAACAGTCGGCCCTTTATATCAACTTCCCTGATGGAACCTCCAAATGGAAGCGTACGGATAATATCATATTCAGAAATGGGTAGCTGAAGTATATCATCAACCCTGATAGATCCCGAATTCATAATAGCGAGATCGGCATGTGGTGAAGCAAACATCATAGCGCTGGTAATGAGTTTTCCCAGGTTTGTTGGCTGGCTCCTGATTACCAGTTCTCTTCCATCAAGTGGTTCGCCTTCCGACAAAACGATCCTTTGCGCATTGAATCCAAGTGTTGCATAATTGGATGCTGCAATGGAAGTCCATTTTTGTACTACAGTATTGGTGGCACTGTCCGGCGCTATTTTTTCATCTATCACTTCCAGCTTTGGCTGAACCTTGATTTTATTTCTTTTTTTATTGATATTCAGTTTTACGATATAGGCGGATTTTGCATTGGCCATTGCCTTGGTAATATAAATATCTCCCACCTTTTTGAAACGCTGGTCATGTTCATGTCCGCCAAGTATCATGGCCAGACCCGGCAATTCTTTCGCCAGTAATTCATCATCTGCTATATTTTGATGTGTAATGGCAACCACTGCATCCACTGAATCTTTTAACTGGTTATATGCATCCCTGGCAGATTGAAGCGGGTCCGTGTAACTTACATATTCCGCCCTGTTAAACGGCAGGCAAATACCAATGAAACCTATTCTTGCTTTTGTTCCATCGGCGTCGGTTACCTCCATTATATAGGTTGCAGGAATAGGTACACCATTAGATCTTGAAAAAGGCAGGATCTTATCCTTCACTTTATGAAAGCTGTTGGTGGAAATCCATTGAAAAGCAGATTCGTCGATCCGGTCCTGTAATTCCTGTTCCCGTATATCAAATTCGTGATTACCAAAACAGGCCAGGTCAGTGCCGGCTACATTCAAGGCCTCTATCATCTGTCTCCCCCTGATAGCTTTTCCCTGATACTGTAGACTATTATAAACAGATGGACTTAAAAAATCACCTGCAATTACAAGAAAACTGTTTGGGTTTTCTTTTACATACTGTTTTTTAAGGGTGGCCAGTCTTGCAATACCACCTTCTCTTCCTCCGGAAAGCGGAGCGATCTCATACACATCATTTACCTGAACAAAATTGATATCGATCCTGCCATTATCAGTAGAGGCAGTTTTTTGGTAAGTGGTGCAGGAACCAAAGCCAATCAATAACAGGGGCAGGAGCTGAATAAATTTCATTTTAGTAAAGCCTGATTTTAAAATGCTGCAAAAATACAAATCGGACTGGCACGGATTTAGTTTTTAATCAATATTGCCTCATGATAAAAAGTGTGTTATGAAAATTGTGATATTTACCCTTTCAGTCATTTTATCCGCTGCATTTATTTCCTGTTCAAAAAATGATATTACTGAAGATTCAATTGTAAAAGGCTTTGCTTCTACGGAACCGGCTGCTTCTGTTACAGTAATTACCGGTTGGGAAGCCGGATGGCCCTGGAACCAGTCGGACAGCAGTGACTATAAGGTATTTTCCGTTGACCGTGCTGTTCCTTCGCTCAACCAGGATATACTGCGTAATGGCGCCGTTTTGGTTTTTATAAAGAATTTCATGCTGGAAGATGACCGCAGGGTGAATAAACCTGTACGGATTCCATTCCATGTATTGCCTTCTTTTGGTAAACCGGGATATGACCAGGCCTGGTACCATATCAATACCCCCGGACATATTATTTTGAAATACCGTACCAACAAACACAAATTTGGAATAGAAGCAGAGATCCCGGATCAGCAGGTGGAGTCCAGATTTTTTATTATTTCACCTTCCGACCTTAGAAAATACAATCACTCGCCTGCATCTATTTCCCGGCTCACCTACCAGCAACTAATTGATCTGCTTGATGTGGGTCAGTAAATTATATTTACAATTCCGGACCATCAACCGGATATAAATTATGCAGAAGATCCTTGTTACGGGAGCCAATGGATTTGTTGGATACTATGTGGTTAAATATTTACTCGAAAACAATTTTTATGTTTTAGCTACAGGCAAAGGGCCAACACGGCTTCCTTTTGCCTCCGATCATTTCGAATACCACACACTGGATTTTACAGATGAATTTCAGGTCCGTAATTTTTTTATTCACCACAAACCTTCGGTGGTCATCCATAGCGGAGCCATGTCTAAACCTGATGAATGTGAAGAAAACCGCGAGGCCGCATTCAGAACAAATGTTACAGGTACCATTCATTTATTAAACAACGCCGAAGATCTAAAATGCTTTTTTCTTTTTATCTCTACAGATTTTGTTTTTGATGGTGCAAAGGGAATGTATGATGAAGAAGCGGCAACCGGTGCGGTAAACTATTATGGAACTACCAAGCAACTGGCTGAAGAGGAAACCATGAAATATCAATCTGACCGGGCTATCGTACGAACCGTTCTGGTTTATGGCAAACCTTTTTTGAACAGGCAGAATTTACTGACCAATACGGCCAATGCTTTGAAAAAAGGAGAGGAGCTAAAGATCTTTAATGACCAGGTCAGAACACCCACCTATGTGGAAGACCTGGCCAAAGCAATTGTAACCATCATTACCAAAAGAGCTACAGGGATATTTCATATATCGGGTGAAGATGTACTGACACCATACGAAATGGCCGTTGCTACTGCAACCTTCCTTGGACTCAACAAATCGCTTATTGCACCTGTTACTGAAGATGATTTTAAACAACCTGCCCGACGACCATTGAAAACAGGCTTTGACATCACAAAAGCAAAAAAAATGCTGGGTTATAAGCCAACCGGTTTTACGGAGGGGTTAAGGCTTACGTTCAGTAATTAATAAATGATGAAATCTGAGTACAACCAGGCAATTTGATCGTATTCATTTACAATAGGATGTAGAGGATTACCATATTTGAAAGTATATAACCGGAATGTTTATATGAAGAGAAATGTTAAGTCCATTATTCGCGGGCAGTTGAAGGGAATGCCAATGGTAAAATTAGAAGAAGCATACATAACCTGGTCATAAAATATCTGTAACAGGTCTAATGGAGAATCGCATATAAAAGATTTTAAAATTCTATAATAGTAGTAAATTTAAAAATGAAATACATCCACACATTTTGTTTGCTGTTGGTTTTTCAGTTTGCTTTAGCACAGCATCATACAATTGAAAAGCTCTGGGAAACAGATACCATTGTTGCCATTCCCGAATCGGTACTACCTCATAATGGTCTTTTATATATTTCACTGATAGATGGATCACCCTGGGAAGCGGATGGAAGAGGAGGAGTAGGTGTTATAGATCCACAGGGGAAAAAGTATAATGGCTTATGGGTAATGGGACTCCATGCGCCCAAAGGAATGGCTGTTCATGAACAAAAGCTTTACCTGGCAGACCTTTCCGATATTGTTGTTGTTGATATTGAAAAAGGTAAAGTGATAAAGAAAATCCCGGTGCCGGGTGCTTCAGGATTGAATGATGTTACAGCATCGGATCATGGCATTATTTATGTTTCCGATTCCCGTACCGGAAAAGTTTGGAAATTGAAAGACGGAATTCCTGAAATGTTTATGGATTCGCTGAAAGGTGTGAATGGCCTGAAGGCTGTAGGTCATGACCTGATCATAGCTGCAGGTAAATCTTTTATAAGTGTGGATCAACATAGCAAACAAATAAGAAAGATCGCTGAACTGCCAAACGGAGGTGATGGTATTGAACCGGTCGGCAATGGCGATTTCCTGGTAACATCCTGGAGCGGATTTATATATTATGTAAGTGCTGATGGAAAAGTGGAGACCCTGCTGGATACAAGTAAGGAAAAAATCAATACAGCCGATATTGGATATGATGCTGAAAAAAGAATTATGTATGTTCCTACTTTCAATGCAAAGACAGTTGTAGCATACAAAGTGCACTAACTACCCATGTTCAATAAAAAACCCTGCTTTATTTAATGAGCGGGTTTTTTTTATTAAAACAGTTTCAAAAACTGGCCAAAGGATATCAATATCCTGATACAGGAACAATAGGATAAGCAGGAACCCTATTCTTTTGAATCCTGTAATAGCGACCTTATGATCCTGCAGGGATTGCCAGCGGCAAATACATCAGAAGGTATATTTTTAGTGACCACACTGCCAGCGCCAATTATGGAGCGGTCGCCAATATGTACGCCCGGGCAAATAACGGAACTGCCACCAATCCACACATCGTCGCCAATATGAATAGCCCTGCCTGATTCAAGACCTGAGGCACGTTCCTTATGATTCATGGGATGTGTGGCAGAATAAACCTGAACATTGGGGCCGAGTAAGGTTCTGTGCCCTATGGTTACAACAGCTACATCGAGTATTACACAATTGAAATTGAAGAATACCTTTTCACCCAATTGAATATTAATTCCATAATCACAATAAAATGGCGGTTGTAACCAAATGTTTTCGCCGGCATCAGGAATGAGTTCTTTCAGTATCCGTTTTCTCTTTTCTGTTTCATCTTCCCTGCTATCATTTAGTTCTTTAATGAGCAGGCGGGCTTTTAATCTTAAGGCCGATAATTCTTTATCAAGTGGATCATACAGTTCCCCGGATAACATTTTTTCCTTTTCTGTCAACATAATCAGTATTTAAATGCGTACATGTGCCATGCAGGGTACGCCGCCTTAAAAATAATTATTCAGAGAAACCGGTCATTTCAAATTGATGCTTCATCCACTTCTTCTACTATACTTTGTCCTTCACTTTCGTCGCCACATGTCCAGCGCCAGTGCTCATGAAGTCTTATTTTCCCGTTGTCCAGAACTTCAGGTTTGGAAATACAAATTCCGGTCATTAACTCTCCACTATCGTTTACATGATGGTAGCGGAGGTCCATTATTCCATCAGCATCTGCCAATCCAATTAAATGGCCAAATAAAATGCTTCCCCCTGAATAGGTAGCCGAAACCAAAAAACCATTTTGCTGGTAATGAAACACTGTTTCCGAATTTACTTCTGCATTGGAAGTATTGGTAACAACCCTGAAAATTTTATCATTGTAATTGATCATTGTTATGAGTTGTGACTAAATATTTTTAACTTTTGTCACAAATTACCAAAACCAACTTTTATGGACACATCATTTTTTTCAGAACTTAACTGGTTACATATCCTGGTTGCTGCCATCGCCTATTTCCTTCTGGGCGCTATCTGGTATTCCCCCCTTTTTGGCAAGAGATGGATTGCTTATCAGAAAATAGACATGAATGATCCGGAAGCAAAAAAAGGAGCTGCCACCATTATGTTCTTCTCCTTTATTATTATGTTTCTTACCACCATTGGATTGGCTGTTCTGGTTTTCCGGCTTGAACTTGAAGAAGCCATGTCGGGAATTAAACTGGGATTATTTACCGGGCTGTTATTTTCTGCCGCTGCCATCAGTATCAGTTACCTATACGTAAAAAAACCTTTAGGGCTTCATCTTATTGATGGACTTTATCACGTTTTAGGTCAGGTAATTGCAGCAGTTATTTTGTGTATCTGGCGATAAGGCCTTGTCAATGGTGAATCCAGAATGCCAGCACCTGTAAATTAATTGACAGGTAACATAAAAAAAGTTTGGATGTCCAAACTTTTTTTTATTGCAGTTCTTTATAATGATGATGGTTAAATGGCAATTGTGCCTCATTCCACTTTCGTGATCTTAACCATATTTGTAGGCAGGTGCAGGTGAATAGGTGTGCTTCCCGTGCTAACCACCACATCCCCGGATTTTAAGAATCCTCTTTCCTTAAGAATATCGATCTGGTCGAAAACGATATCATCCAGTGAATTCTCTTCCGAATAATACAGGGCCCTTACGCCCCAGCTCAGGCTTAACTGGTTTACAAGGAATTTTTCTTTTGTGAAAATAAACAATGGCGCTTTTGGACGGTAGCTGCTCAACATGAATGCCGTATATCCGCTCTGGGTCATGCCTATCAGGGCATCCGATTTAACATCATCGGCCAGTTTACAGGAATTATAACAAATGGCATCACTTAAAAATGAAGGAGAGTGGGGTTGGGGATGAAGGAATTCTTCCCTGTTGTATCTGTATTCGGTGCGTTCTACTTCCATAATGATCTTACGCATGGTTTCAACTACAAGTTTGGGATGTTGTCCGGTGGCCGTTTCTCCACTTAGCATCACGGCATCGGCACCCTCAAGCACTGCATTGGCCACGTCTGTGATCTCACTCCGGTTTGGCTTACTCCGGTCTATCATACTTTCCATCATCTGTGTAGCCACTATTACCGGTTTTGCCCTATGCAAACACTTACTAATAATATTTCTCTGAATAAGGGGGATTTGTTCAACAGGCAGCTCTACTCCAAGGTCTCCACGTGCTATCATTACCGCATCACTTTCTACAATAATATCACGCAGGTTATTCATAGCCTCCGGCTTCTCTATTTTAGCTATGATCTTGGTGCGGCTTTGCTTTTCCTGTAGTTTATTCCGTAGAATGATCAGGTCCTTAACGCTGCGCACAAATGAAAGCGCCACCCAGTCAAGCTCTTCCGCTATAATAAATTCAAGATCAGCAAGGTCTTTTTCTGTTAATGCGGGAAGAGATATTTTGGTGTCGGGCAGATTGATGCCTTTTTTTGATGAGAGCCTTCCTCCCATGGTTACTTCCACTTCAACATCATTGTTCTTAAGGATCTTTTTTACCTGTACCTCCAATTTACCATCATCAATCAGGATCTTGTTCCCGATTTTTACATCTTTATGTAGATTGGGATAGGATACGTAAATCCTTTCTTTGGTACCAATTAATTTATCATTGGTAAAAGTGAGAATATCACCAGGCACAATGTCAATGCCGCCCCCATCCATTTCACCAACGCGAAGTTTTGGTCCCTGGAGGTCACCAAGGATAGCAATATTATAAGGTTCCGTTTTATTGATCTGGCGTATGTATTCTATTATCTGCTTTTTATCCTCGTGACCGCCATGTGAGAAATTTAAACGGAATACATTCACACCGCATTTTACAAGTTCCAGTAATTTGTCGTAGGTATCGCATGCCGGTCCTACAGTAGCTACGATCTTGGTACGGTGATAGGTATGTTCTATACCTGCCGTTCTGTCCATTTCTTTATGGTAATACTTTGTTGCTTGTTTGCTCATAAAAACTCTGTTCACCCTGTTCCGGTTTAACAATGGACAAGGATCAGATTTTAATTATTGAATAATATTATTTAAAAAATAAAATGATAGTTGTTACCATAAATAAGATTCGCCGGTTAAGTTCCTTTTATGGAATATAGCGGTTCATTAACTTGCCAGTATCTTAACGATCTTCATCCACTCTTCGTTAATAGTTCCTTTTCTCTTCCCTACATTTTCCAATGGCACATAATTCATTTTATTGTTCATGATCCCGACAAATACATTATGCTTCCCCTGCATCAGGCATTCAACTGCATGGTAACCCATCCGGCTTGCAATAAGCCGGTCCAAACAGGTAGGTGAACCGCCCCTTTGAATATGACCCAGTATGGCAACCCTGGTTTCCATATGCGGTATCCTGGCTTTCACCAATTTCGCCACTTCGTCTGCACCACCAAATCCGTCGCCTTCTGCAACTACAATTAGATTAACCAGTTTTTTACGTCTTTCTTTTTCCTGTAAAGAATCAATCAGGGCTTCAACATCTGTTTTTTGTTCTGGTATCAAAATATTTTCAGCACCGGTGGCGATACCACTGTGCAGTGCAATATAACCAGCATCCCTGCCCATCACTTCAATGATAAATAAACGGTTATGGGCATCTGCAGTATCGCGTATTTTGTCAATGGCTTCTACAGCTGTATTAACAGCCGTGTCGAACCCGATGGTAAAATCAGTTCCGTAAATATCTTTATCTATGGTGCCGGCCAGGCCAATACATGGTATATCATATTCTTTACTGAATTCAACGGCACCTCTGAAAGATCCGTCTCCTCCAATAATGACCAAACCATCTATACCTCTTTTTTGCAGGATCTCGAAGGCCTGTTGCCTGCCTTCCGGTTTATGAAATATTTTACAACGGGCAGTTTTTAAAATGGTTCCTCCACGCTGAATGATATTGGCAACAGAGCGGCTTTCCATTTGAAAAATGTCATCTTCTATCAGTCCCTGGTATCCCCGCATAATGCCATATACCTCCAAACCGTAAAAAATGCCGGTACGTACAACTGCCCTGATGGCGGCGTTCATACCCGGTGCATCACCCCCTGAAGTAAGAACACCGATACGGCTAACTTTCTTTTGCATTGGTTTTTCTGATTGCTGTAAAATGCCTTTCAAAATTTATCAAGGTTCAAAAATAAGGTATTGTTCATAAGGAGTATAATGATAGAGCTGGTTAAAGCATCAGTTCAATTATCCCCTGAATTTCAAACTGATCCATATAAAACAACCCTCAGTAGTCTTAAACTGACACTTTGATCCACATAATTCTTATTTTGCAAAAGAAAAACCCACTGTAGAAACAGCGGGTGCTAACGATTGCTTGCTATATGAATAGAGATTCTTGAGTCTGTTTATTTTGGACTGATTCCATTTAAATACCGGATCATCCAACCTTGAACAAAAATAGGGTTAGCAGAACACCTTTAGTAAATAAAATACATATGGAATTACAATGCTGAAACATGGTTGTATCCGCTACAACCCGCGCCATCATTGAATTCCGGGATAAATAACTTACGATGCCCAACAGATCCGCGGATCCATTATTTCAGTTGATCAAATCCCTGCACAAGTCTGAAAAGAGGAATTTCAAGCTTTATATCAAGCGAAACTCAGCTAATGAAGACCTTAAGATCATCCAGCTGTTTGATGCCATGGATAAGATGGCCCAATACGATGAAAGCATATTACTCAAAAAACTACCTGTTATTAAAAAACAGCAGTTATCCAATATCAAGGCACACCTTTATAAGCAGGTACTGGCAAGTCTGCGCTTGCTGAGCGGCATGGAGAATATTGATATCCAGCTACACGAACAACTGGATTATGCCCGGATATTATATAATAAGGGATTATATCACCAGAGCCTCAAGATCCTTGACAGGCTGAAAGAGATTGCCCAACACTACCACCAGGATAGTTTTTTGATCCAGATCATATCGCTTGAGAAAAAAATAGAGACCCTGCACATCACAAGAAGCATGGAGGACAGGGCTGCAAGCCTTTCGGCAGAAGCAAATGAGGTAAATGAAAAGAGGAGGTTAATTACCCAACTCTCCAATCTTACACTGCAATTGTACAGCTGGTACATAAAAAATGGACATGCCAGAAATGAAGAAGATGAAACCGGGGTAAAAAAATTCTTTCGCGAACAGCTCCCCCCAAATGCTTTTGAACTGGAAGGTTTCTACGAAAAATTATACCTCCACCAGTCCTATTGCTGGTATGCTTTTATCCGCCAGGATTTTATTATGTATTACAGGCATACACAAAAATGGGTAGACCTTTTTCATAACGAAACCTACATGATCAATGTGGAACCGGCGCATTATATCAAGGGTATGCATAATTTGCTGAATGCACATTTTGATCTCAGGAATTTCCAGCAATTTGAGGTGGCATTAAAACAATTTGAAAAATTTGCAGATTCGAATATTGTAACGGAAGTTGAGAACAATAGAATTCAGGTCTTCGTTTATCTTACTACGGCCAGGATCAATAGTCATTTTATGAAAGGCAGTTTCAGGGAAGGATTGGAACTGGTGCCTTTTATTGAAGAAAAACTGGACGAATATGAACTGTACCTCGACCGGCACCGCATCCTTGTATTTTATTATAAAATAGCATCTCTTTATTTTGGAAGCGGTGATTATGGTACTTCAATAGATTATCTGCAAAAGATCATCAACTGGAAGGTTGATCTTCGCAATGATCTTCAGTGTTATTCCAGGTTGCTGCACCTGCTTGCCCATTATGAGCTTGGCAATTATGAACTGATGGAGCCTCTTACCAAATCAGTTTACCGCTTCATGGCCAAAATGGACAACCTTACTGTTGTGGAAGAGGAGATGTTCAGATTTCTCAGGCAAAATTTCCACCTGTCCGCAAAACAAATGATCCCTGAATTCGGAAAATTGCTTCAAAAGATCAAAAAATTTGAAAAAAGCAGATTTGAAACCAGAGCATTTGCCTATCTCGATATCATATCCTGGCTGGAAAGCAAAGCTTTTAACAAATCAATGGCCGAGGTTATTAAACATAAATACCTGACTGCAAGAAAAAGGAATTATTAGCCATTGAGGGATTTTGACATTGTCAAATTATTCACCGTTTATCAGGAATGCCTTATTTTGAATCATAAAACATTTTCATGCGCACATTGTTTATTTTTTTATTTCTTCCCCTGGCAAGTTTTGGGCAGCCAGGTAAACAGGAATTGAAAAGATTTGAAGACCATGCAAAAAATGTAACAGTGATCCGCGACCAGTGGGATGTGCCGCATATTTATGGAAAGACTGATGCTGATGCTGTATTTGGACTCATGTATGTACAATGTGAGATCAATTTTCACCAGGTGGAAGAAAATTTTCTGGAAATGCTGGGCAGGCTTTCCGAAGTTCACGGAGAAGATCAATTATATAACGATCTCCAGATGAAGCTGATCTATGATACGGCTGCTGCTATTGATGATTATAAGAAAAGTCCGCTTTGGCTGAAAAAATTATTGGATGCCAGTGCTGATGGCATTAATTATTTTCTGCATAATCACCCGGAAGTGAAACCCAGGGTGTTGGAACAATTTAAGCCCTGGTATGCATTATTACGAACGGATGGGAGTATTGGTGCCACGCAAACAGGAGGAATTAATCTGAGGGACCTTAGGGCATTGTATCCCGCAAAAACGCAGGGCACATCCTATATGAAATCAATTCCGCTTACAGAATATCAGCTGGATCCGTTAGGATCAAATGGATTTGCAGTAGCACCATCCCGTACAGTAAATGGGAACGCCATTCTTTATATCAATCCTCATACAAGTTTTTATTACCGTCCGGAAGTGCACATAGTTAGTGAAGAAGGATTGAATGCTTATGGCGCCGTTACATGGGGAACTTTTTTTATTTACCAGGGATTTAATGAATACTGCGGATGGATGCATACCTCCAGTTATGCGGATGTTGCTGATGCCTTTGAAGAAAAAATAAGTGAGAAAGGGGGCATGTATTTTTATGAATATGATAAAGAACGGTTCCCTGTATCGTCTAAAGAAATAACCGTTCACTATATTAAGAACAACAGGATGCTGGATGAGAAATTTACAACCTGGTCTACCATTCATGGTCCGGTAATGGGAAGCCGCAATGGAAAATGGCTTAGTCTCAGGGAAAATAACAGGTCCATGCAATCATTAATGCAATCGTGGCTGAGAACCAAGGCTAAGGGATTCAAAGAGTATGAAAAAATAATGGATATGCGTGTGAATAATTCCAACAACACTGTGTTTGCCGATAATCAGGGAAACATTGCCTACTGGCATGGGAATTTTATTCCGAGACGCGATCATAAAAATTATGATTATAGTCTTCCTGTTGATGGCAGCGTTTCAGCATCGGACTGGAAGGGGCTGCATCCATTGAATGAAACGGTTCACGTGTATAATCCTGAATCCGGCTGGTTGCAAAATTGTAATTCAACACCTTTTACATCAGCCGGAGCCAGTAGTCCCAGTAAAAAAGATTATCCTGAATACATGGCTCCTGATGGAGAGAACTACAGAGGCGTGAATGCCGTGTACCTGTTAAAAAAGCTGGAACGCATTACCCTTGAAAATATGATCGACAGCATTGGTTATAACAGGTATTTGTCGGCATTTGAAAGACTTCAACCTGCATTGGTCAATGCTTTTGATTCATTGCCAGCAGTACATGAATGGCGGCATGAACTTTCAGAGCCGGTTGAAATGATCAGGGATTGGAACAGGGTGCCCGGTGAAAATTCAATTGCTTCATCCATTGCCATTGAATGGGGTTATAGATTATTGCAGAAAGCTTCACCACCACCTAACCCTTACCGGAATACAGATGCCATAGGGCAAATGAATTCTGCCATTGCCAATACAAGCGCTGTCGAAAAATTGCAATTGCTTCGGGAAACCCTGGCCGACCTAAAAAAAAGATTTGGAACCTGGAATACTCCCTGGGGAGAGATAAACAGGTATCAGCGAACAGCAGATGGGAAATTTGATGATGCCAAATCCAGTATGGCGGTTAGCATGGCTGCCGCGACCTTTGGCTCTTTGCCTTCCTTCGCAACAAGAAGATATCCGCATACCAACAGACGGTATGGAGTGTCAGGAAATAGTTTTATTGCCTGTGTAGAATTTGGAAAAAAAATAAGAGCCAGGTCAGTAATTACAGGGGGACAGTCATTTGATCCCGCTTCAAAACATTATCTGGACCAGGCCCAAATGTATATCGATGGTGAATTCAAGGAGGTAAATTTTTACAGGGACGATGTATTAAAAAATGCAAAGAGAACGTATAAACCTGGAGATAAATAATCTGAAGAACCAGATCAATTTCCCCTTACTGTAGATCAGCTTTCCTTAATATCCCATGGTGTGATCTTATCGTCACCGGAATTTTCGTCCTCCTCTATTTTCCTGCCTTTGAGCATGTTTTCTTCAACATTGTCAATTGCATCTTCACCTTCCAGCCTGGCTTTGGTAGGCTGATCAAGTTCAGGTGGATTCATTCCTACCCTGATATTGGCCATTTCCTCGTCAGTAATCTGGTGGTCCGCATCTTCCATATGACGGCGAACGATCTTTTGCGTGTCGCTTTCAAAACTTTCAGCGCTTTGCCGGCGCTCTTTTTTCTCATTTTCAGAACTAAAATCACCGGGTAGTGGGGTATTCGTATCAGGAATCATAATTCGTTTTAATTATCCATAAAAAAGCTGTGCCATAATTGTAAAAGCGGGGAAAATTTGTGACAAATCCATTTAAATATTAGGATTTAAAATTATAAGGATAGGATTTTGCCAGTCCCGGTCACTGATTAACCTAAAG
>CAMPIQ010000088.1 GCA_946886475.1 uncultured Chitinophagales bacterium
CCCTAAAAGCCATTATACTTTTAATCATTCCCGTATCAACCCATGAACTGCATGGAATTAAAAGACCACCAATAAAATGATCACAATCAGCATGAAGGCAGCGATCAGAAAATTAAATGGAATGAATTTAGTGAGTTCAAAAAACCTGTCTTCTTTGATGGCCCTGTCATCAAAACGTCCATGGGCGCCGTAATTTCCATCAACGGATTGAAATAAATTACCCTCAGGGTTATCCGTTCTGGCCTCGCCGGTCTGCTGGCTATCGTAGCCGTGTTTGGCAAGGAACCTGTCGCCAAAAGAAGGAAATAATTTATTTCCATTGATGGCCTTCCATGCAGGAAAGCCTACCACATATTCTCTCCTGTAATGTTGCGCTGCCCACAGAACGGCTTTGGCTGCCACCTCGGGTTGATAAATAGGAGGCACAGGCTGAGCGGCATTTTTTAGTTTTGACCGTACCCAGGTAAACTGCGGTGTGTTGTGTGCTGAAAGTTGAACCATGGAAACCTTTACCCTGCTTTTTTCGTGAATGAGTTCGGAAAGTAAAGAATCATGAAAACCCTGTATGGCATGTTTGGCTGCACAATAGGCCGACTGCAGGGGAATGCCCCTGTAAGCAAGTGCTGAACCTATCTGAATGATGGTTCCTTCATTTCTTGGGATCATAAATTGTAATGCGGCAAGGGTACCATAAACAGTGCCCAGGTATGTAACTTCCGTTACCCGTTTATATTCTTCCGGCTGCATTTTTATTACAGGCGAAAAAACGGATACCATCGCATTATTGATCCATACATCTATGGGTCCAAGTTTTTGTTCCACTTCTGCAGCCGCATTTGTAACGGCTTCCGCATCGGCAACATCAAGCGGAAAGACCATGGACTGCACACCCATTTCCCTGAGTTCCGTTTGCAGGGTGTTCAGCCGCTCCACATTCCTGGAAAGGAGTCCCAGTCGGGCGCCTTCCTTTGCAAACGCTGTTGCTATGGCCCTTCCAATGCCCGCGCCGGCACCGGTAACCACCACTGTCTTACCAAAAAAATAATTCTTTTTCACCATATCCTCCTCAACATTTAATGATAAAATATTCCCAGTACCAGTCCATATACAAGATGTGCAAACATGGTGACCAGGGGTGTGCCTCTTCCATAATTAAGTGCAAAAAATCCAGGAGGCTGCAATTGCCTTGTTGGTGTAGGTCCCTGGTGTGGCTGTGCCATCCTGGGATGCAGGCCGCAAAGAATCTGAAGTGCTGCTGAAAGAACAAAGGCACCATGAACAAAACCTGTCAGCAAACCAAACCACCAGGTATATAATCCCGAAGCTGAAAAGGCAAAACTATAAATCAGGGCAAAGAACCATCCTATCAGCAAATGCATGATAAAGCCATAGAGCGGCGCTTTGTCGCGATTGGAAGTAAACACTGTTCCCAGTAAAAAAGGAATGTCCATCCGCGTTAGTCCCAGGGGTTTGCTAACGGCCATGATGATGGTCAGTATCAACGTAGCGGCAAAGCCCCATAATAAAATATCGCCTGCGTTCATATATTAATACCTCCTCTTTCTTTTGCATCATTAATGGACAGCGCTGCGTTGATCAAACCTATATGGGTAAAGCCCTGCGGATAGTTGCCCAGCAATTCATGCGTTACAGGATCTGCCTGTTCGGGCATCAACCCGGTTTCACCTGAAAGTGTCAGCAGGTGCTCAAATAATTCAACCGCATCTTTCAGCCGCCCCGATCTGGCGAGGTTCTCCACCAGCCAGAAATTACAGATACCAAAACTTCCTTCACTGCCTTTAAGTCCATCGTCAATGTGCTGATACCTGTAGATCAGTTTATTTCTGGAAAGCCTGGAGCAAATGGAACTTATCGTTGAGGTCATCCGGGGAGCAGCAGCATCGCAATATCCTACCAGAGAAAATACCAGCGCGCTTGCATCAACAGCCCCGCTATCAAAATAGCTTACATAAGTTTCAGCAACCGGATCATAGCCGGAACTTTCAATGGCCAATTGAATTTGCGACCGGGTGTGTTCATATTTTTCAATATTTATTTTCCAGTCAAATTTTTTGGAGATCTTAATGAGCCGGTCCAGTCCAACCCAGGCCATTACTTTGGAATGCGTGTAATGAGCAGGGGCCGTCCGCATTTCCCATATGCCATTATCCGGCTGGTTCCATAAGCGGCAGATCATATCACCCAGCCCGGTAATAAATTTCCGGTTGGCCTTATCAAACCCGCTTACCTGTGTGGAATAAGAAAAAAAAGCATCCAGCACTTCACCGTATACATCCAGCTGGTGCTGATTATACGCACCGTTCCCTATTCTTACCGGCTTTGAGTTTTTATAACCTGATAACCAGGGCAGGAGCTTTTCTCGCAGTCTTGCATTTCCAAATACGGAATACACTACCTGTAATTTGGGGCGTGTAAGTTGCGTGGCATGAACCATCCAGTTCATATAAGCATGAACCTCGTCCCTGAAACCAAGTTTTGATAATACCCGCACGGTAAATGATGCATCACGCAGCCAGCAATAACGGTAGTCCCAGTTGCGTTCGCCTCCGGTTTGTTCCGGCAGTGAAGTGGTTGGAGCTGCAATGATAGCTCCTGATGGGGCATGCGCTAAAAGTTTGAGTGCGAGTATACTTCTTTTAACTTCTTTCTTATAAGCTCCTGAATAGGTACACCTGCCTGTCCATGTTTTCCAGAAGGCAATTGTCTGGTTCATCCTGGTGATGGCCGTTTCCCTGATCTCAGGAAGAATAGCAGGACTCTGACTGGAGCAACTGAAAGAAAAGATCATTCTTTCTCCTTTATTGATATGAAAGGAAAAGGTCAGTTTATTTTGCCTGATCATTTCATTTTCGAGGCCTGCATTGCTCTGCAGGATAAATGTATTTTCCTTCCAATGAAACTGGATACCCAGTTTCCTGTTGTGCTGAATAACCGGAGCTGATTTGCCATAATAAATTTTTGGAGCAAACTCCAGTTGAAACTGCACCGCTCCTTCCGAGCAGGTGATCACCCTCAGCATTTCGTGATCAGGAAAAAGTACCCGCTTTTTATCTTCTTCTTCAGCAGCAGCAAAAGCATCGGTTAACGTTGCGCTTCCATCTGCAGTTTCAAAAAATGTTTCAACAACATTTGTATCGTCAACATAGGCCTGCCTGGAAGTATATGCTCCGGCAGGCCGTATGGAAAAATGTCCTCCCTTTTCCTGATCAAGCAGGGCTGAAAATATTGCAGGCGAATCAAAACCGGGAAGACAACACCAGTCTATAGAACCATGCCTGCTTACCAGTGCCGCGCTGCGGCAATTTCCAATCAGGCTATATTGTGAAAGATCTTCCATCAGTTTAATCTCCAGGCCTAACTTCTGCGCCCTGAATACAACAGGTAAAGCGAAAATGCACCAATTGCCATAACCGCATCTCTTACGGCCACATCAAAATAGGTACCGGTAAGTAAAAGATTGATGGCAATACCAATTAACCAGATGCTCACCACAAGGCTGCCGGTTCTTGGCCTTAATAATACAAGCACGCCCGCAACTATTTCAATGATACCTACTATGCTCATGAAAACGCCTGTTGAGAAGGGAAGCAGGGAAGCTATTTGCGGAGCCAGGTATTTGTCCCAGTCAGTAAGCAGGTGCATGAACTTATCGGCACCGGCCACTATAGGAACCAGTCCGTAGGTCCATTTTAATAATGTGGATGCTTTTTCCACCTGCGTCAGCTCACCACGATGAGCATGGTCTTTTTCATAATTTGCTGTGATGTCCATAATTGATCGTTTCCATAATAGATTCAAAAAAAATCATTTGGTTACAAAAGATGCCGGGTTTTTAAGGTACAATATGGCCAAAGCAGCCGTTAACCCGGCTCATCTGAAAATTAGCTGAGGGTATTTACGATTACTCCTCCTGACTGTTTGGAATGGCGCTGGCTGCCGGTGATGCACAAACGAAAATCGCAGGATTGAATAAAAAGAACACTCCCACTGTGACCTGGCAATGCCTGTGACGAACCTGGTCATTGATGTTCAACACCAATTAAACCATCAGCATACTGATGGCAAGATTCAACACGTGATCTTAAAATTTTCAATCAATACTACAAATGCTGTAACCTTTTTTCTTTACAACTACTCTATGAAGTAGAGAACACATTTTATTCCATTAAAATTTTAAATCATGACAATTGAAAGGATCATCAGGATAGGTGTTGGTACAACGCTTTGCACTTTTTTGTTTGCCGCCTGCTCATTTAGCCAGGACAAAAAAAATCTTTCCGACGCAGAAGTAGCTTTTGTGGCTGTAACGGCCAACCAGATCGATATTGATTATGCGGAAATAGCCAAAAACAAATCAACGGATCAGGAAGTCATAAAATTTGCAGCCACCATGGAAAGAGACCATAAAGCTGTGATTGCACAGGCAGCGGCACTGGCTAAAAAGCTGGGCGTAACGCCGGTGAACAATGACTTAAGCAAGTCCTTACTGAGCGATGCTGAAAACACTAAAAAAAACCTGAACGCCAAATCAGGAAAGGCATTTGATATAGCTTATATAAACAATGAAGTGGCTTATCACAAAGCGGTTATAGCTGCAGTGGAAGGCGTTTTAATTCCGGATACAGACAACGCTGAACTCAAACAATTATTACAAAACGTAGTTCCTGCATTAAAGGCACATCTGACACATGCTGAAATGCTTCAGAAAAATTATAAATAATGAAAAACCCGGCTAATATTGTTATAACCTTTTCCATGTTGATATGGTGCGGATGCGCTGGTTCTTCTGAAGAAAAAATATTCAGATCACATACGGTTGAGATCAGGGCCATGCAATTTCAACCTGCAGAACTTTCAGTTAACAGGGGCGATACCGTGGTGTTCATTAATAACGACATACTGGTTCATGATGTAACAGAAGAAAACAGCAGGAAATGGACCTCCTCGCCACTGCCTGCAGGAGCGTCATTCAAACTGATTGCTGAGGAAAGTACAGGTTATTTCTGTACCCTCCATCCCGTAATGAAAGGGAAGCTGGTTATAAAGGAATAAAATAAAGCTGTATTGTTTATTGTTTGGTTTTTGGTTTTTTGTAAACCTTCCAGGTTGCTCCTGGAAGGTTTTTTTTATTGTTTTAGCTGCCGGATATCAGGAGCGGATCTTTGTAAAAACCTTTTCAACCATACCATCACAATATATGAGGTTGAAGGAATACAGTTCATTTTTGGAGTAATGCAATTCAACCTGGTGCTGCAACTGATGCCTGGCCCTGTTTAACCGCACCTTTACATTCATGGGCGATATGTTCAGCAACTCCGAAGTTTCTGCTATTGAAAATCCTTCCACTTCTCTCAAAACAAAAATGACCCTGTATATCACCGGAACATGTTGAAGACTCTGTTCAAGAACTTTACTGAGCTCCTTATTCATATACGTTTTCTCCGGTTGCGCAACTGCGGGCATTGTAAACATGGGCATACTATCTGATTCAAATTCATGATCAGCCAGCACCACATGTTTATAATATCCGGATCTCAGTTTATAAATGCATTTATTGACCATGATCTTTGAGATCCAGGTTTTATATGCAGACCGTCCTTCAAATTTGGCCAGCGCCAGGTAGGCAGCAACATGGGTATCCTGTATAAGGTCTTCCGCATCCTGGTGGTTGAAACCATAGCTACGTGCAATCTTATATAAAACACTATTATACCTCCGGATCAGCACTTCAAAACAATCAACCTGTCCCTGCAGGATCCTTTCTATGATTGAGGCGTCAGTGTCTGTTTCAACTTTATTGGCAAAGTGTAGCATGATTGTTCATATTTTAAGGAGACCATGTCGGGTTAATACAGGAGCTGGTGGTCCATAAGCAGGTTAACATTGCAGGCAATGGTTAGCATTCGCCATATTCAGGCAGAAAAATTCCATTCACCGCAATGATATTTTTGATGGAGATCTTTTCACCATCATTCATTTCAATAAAATTATCAGCGTTATCAACCATTACGTTCTTAATAAAACCTTCTTTTCTTGAAATACCCTTTTCATCAACCAGTAAAAATGCCTTTTCTCCTGATTGCTGCAGGGCAGTCAGCATCTGGATAAAATTACTTCCGTTCTTTATGGTTAACCGGCAATCCATACAATGATGTTATTCAGTTTTTAAGGCCCGTGACTGGTATCTCCAATACAAAATTGAAGAAATAATACGGGATGGCTTATAAAATAGAGATCACTTTATTGGCTATCTCATCATCAATTGGAACTTCACAGGACAGAATGAATTTCCTGGAACCCGCTGCCGGTTCCGATATCACCACACCACATGTTTTACAACAACCGCCACCATAACAAATACCAAAACAATTCAAATTGAAGTTCTCAGATAAAAGGCACATCAATGAATCATATTTATCTTCCCTGGTCTGGATCTGATAAGTTCTTCCCTCATAATTAAGGGTAAAGAAGATGGTATTCTTTTCTTCCGTCATCTGAACAGTTTTATTTTCATGGGTAAACAGGAAGCATATCAGTGTCTGTTCCTGCTCTTCTCATCACCCTGGCTCATTCCCCTGGCCTTTGATTTATATTTCCTTTCCAGTATTTCCTTCAAAATAATAGCATGTGTGAGCTTATCATACCTGGTACCATAAACCAGGCATATGCTTTTCTTATCCTTATGTTTTTTTATAAAAGAATCCAATTCCTGGTTTTGCTTTAATTCATCCTTATATTTTTCTTTAAAGCCTTCCCAGTAAAAGGGATCATGGTCAAACCAGTTTCGTAATTGGGAAGAAGGCGCCAGCTCCTTTGCCCATTCATCAATTGCCGCTTTCTGCTTGGTTAACCCACGCGGCCACAGCCGGTCTACCAATATGCGGTAGCCATCGTCATCTGCCGGCTTATCATAAACCCTTTTAATTTTTATTGCTGGCATAGTGCTGTTACCATTATCAAAGAGATACAATGAATTATTCAAAAATTTAAATAAGGATCTTGTCTGAATGATCAAACCCATAATAAGAATTCAAATTTAAAATGGCTCTTAGTGATGAAGCACGGAGGAGTGCGGTGTATGCAAACAGCTATGTAGCTGAAGTTACAAAAAAAAATTAATAAAAGAGCATTTTATCTTTTATTATAAATCCGGGCATCGTCAGTGTGCACAGGGGTGATTTATTTCCATAACCTTCCTATGGTACAGGTGTAAATTGCGTCTGTTTAAAAGTATATATCAATGTAATCCACAACACCACTTCCTTCACAATTAGCCATGTTCTGAAGTCGCCAGTACTTCCGGTTTCTGGTTGATAAAAAAACCTGTTCTCCCTCGCGGGTGCAGGTATCACCCTGATTCAGGGTTTGCACTTTTTCCCGTATGGTTCCGCGAAACTTCAATTCAAGAGGATCGATCACTTTCAGTTCTCCATCAATGGTAATAAAATTGCCCTGGCGGTCTCTTTGTTCACCGGTTACCCTGTACCAGCCACTATCCGCCGGCTGAATATGCACCTTACCGGGCCTGTCCCAGCCAATCCAGTGCAACGTAAAATCGTGTGTACCCGGGTACAGGATGGATGCCACCGGAATCATTGCCGAATCTTCATTCACCCGTGGATGTTCATTTATTAGGTATCCGGAACTGTCAGCCTGCTGACCGGGTTCAGTTATCACCACTGCATCCTTCCCTTCCTGCCTGTGGTTACAGGAACAGAAGAAAAGGGTGATCCAGGCGAAGCTGAAAATAAAAGCAGGCGTGGTCATACTATACTATTTGATTTGAATGAATCAAATACCAGGCCTTGCTAAGATTTTATTAAATGGACGATATAAATCAGAAGGTCCATGATCAAAATTGTTTGAAAATGATCAAAGAAAAATTGCAGGGCCCTACCCCCGGCTATTTGCAGGTCAGCGAAATCATTAATATGCTCTTGCAAACAATACCCTCTGTTCACTTGGCTTACCCGTAAGGATACAGGTACCCTGTTCTTTATTATTATTCAAAGGGATACATCTTATGGTTGCTTTGGTTTTTTCTTTGATGATGTCTTCGGTCTCCGCAGTTCCATCCCAGTGCGCAGAAACGAATCCGCCTTTTTCGTCGAGTAACCTTACAAATTCTTCCCAGCTGTCTGCATTTGTTGAATGTGCTTCTCTGAATAACTTTGCCCTGTTGAACAAATTTTCCTGGATCTCCTCCAGTAAATTTTTTATATGGTCCACAATGCCATCCAGTGAAATCGTCTGCTTTTCTTTTGTATCCCTGCGTGCCACTTCAACAAGATTATTTGCAAGATCCCTCGCGCCCAGTGCAATTCTCACCGGCACGCCCTTCAATTCATATTCGGCAAACTTCCATCCGGGCCTGTTGTTATCATTATCATCGTACTTTGCACTGATACCTAAGGCTTTTAATTGCTTCATGATCTCAGCTGCCTTATCGCCCACCTGTTGTTTTTGTTCATCTCCCTTATAAATGGGAACGATCACCACCTGCAATGGTGCGATCCGCGGAGGCAATACCAGTCCGTCATCATCGCTATGGGCCATTACCAGTGCACCGATCAGTCTTGTACTCACACCCCAGCTGGTTGCCCACACATATTCCTGTTTATTTTCCCTGCTTAAAAATTTAACTTCAAAGGCTTTTGCAAAATTTTGTCCAAGGAAGTGTGAAGTTCCCGCCTGCAACGCTTTTCCATCCTGCATCAGTGCTTCAATGCAATAAGTATCCTCCGCACCCGCAAAGCGTTCTCCTGGAGTTTTTACACCACGAATTACTGGCAGGGCCATATACTGCTCCGCAAATGTTGCATATACTTCCAGCATCTTTTCCGTTTCTTCAATGGCCTCTTCTTTTGTTGCGTGAGCCGTATGTCCTTCCTGCCATAAGAATTCGGCAGTGCGCAAAAACAACCTGGTGCGCATTTCCCATCTTACCACGTTGGCCCATTGATTGATCAGGATAGGCAGGTCGCGGTAACTCTGGATCCAGTCCTTATAGGTATTCCAGATGATGGCCTCACTGGTTGGACGAACCACCAGTTCTTCTTCAAGCCTGGCTTCAGGATCCACCACCAGTTTTCCTTTATTATCAGGATCCGATTTCAGGCGGTAATGGGTAACCACTGCACATTCCTTTGCAAAGCCTTCAGCATTTTTTTCTTCCGCTTCAAAGAGTGACTTTGGAACGAACAAAGGGAAATAAGCATTCTGGTGACCGGTTTCCTTGAACATCCTGTCCAGTTCATCCCTCATGTTTTCCCAAAGTGCATAGCCATATGGTTTAATTACCATACATCCTCTTACGGCCGAATAATCCGCAAGTCCGCCTTTGATCACGAGGTCATTATACCATTGTGAATAATCTGCTTCCCTTGTTGCGATCTCCTTTCCCATGTAAACTGTTATTTTATATTTGACCAGACCTCCGAAACAGGAGGCAATTACCGTAATTTGTATTTAAATAATACCCGGCAAACCGGGGATATTTATTATCTTTTACTTAACAGCAAATTGTTGAAATTTACTATCGGATGGCAAAAGTAACATTAACCCCTAAAACATCTGCCATGAAATCTTTTATACTCCCTTTGCTTGCTATTGTAATTGTTTTTTCAAGTTGCACTTCAGTATACAAATCCGGACAAACACCGGACGATGTTTATTATTCACCTGCACGCCCGCAGGATGAATATGTGCATTCGGACAGAAATGCTGACCGCCGTTACCGTTATGACGAAGATGCTTACCGCGACGACCGTTACCTGCGTATGAAGATCAGGGACAGGCGTTATAGCGGATTGTATGACGACTATTATTCTTACAATCCTTACAACTACCATTATTATAACAGCTCACTTTATTATAATAGTCCATGGAGTTCTTACAGCTATTGGAATTATCATTACAATCCTTACTGCACACCTCCTGTTATTATAAAGAATCCAGGAAGGACGGCTTATAACAGACCACGCACGTTTGATCTAAGTGTTTACAATAATCCAAACACCAATACCAACCCGAAAGGTTCCAGAAACTTTGGTAACAGTAACAGCAACAGCAGCACCCGTTACGGAAATACCAACAACAATAATTACCGCGGCAGTGGCACGAATGCGGGTGGATTTCTGAGAGGTGCTTTTGGATCGGACAACAACAGCGGTTCACGCAACTCCAGTTCGAATTCCAATTCGAATTCCGGAGTTAAGAGCACGCCTTCTTCGTCTTCTTCCGGAAGCAGCAAATCTTCATCGGGAAGTACCAATGCCCCAACCAGGAAATTTTAAGAAAGAAGCACTTAATGTAAAATATAAGTTCATTTAAAGGATGCTCAGGCATCCATGGATTCCCTTGTGTCTTTGCTGTTCATTATTCAGCAATAAAAAAACTTATTATGAAGAAAGTTCTATTCATATTGTCTGGAGTTCTTTCCATTTATTCAGTCAAAGCCCAGGAGCCCGCCGATGCATTGCGCTATTCCTGGTATGTGCCTGGTGCCAGCGCCAGGATCAAGGCGGTTGGTGGTTCCATGGGATCACTGGGTGGTGACATTACAGCCACTTTTGTAAATCCGGCCGGTCTGGCGTTTTACAGAACGGGTGATTTTATTATAAGTCCGGCCTATCAATTCGGCAAAACAAAAGCAGATTATTTTGGCAGGCGTGAGCAGGATACCACCAATAAATTTACATGGGGCACAACCGGTTTTGTGATTGGAGGCGGAAGCAGCGACCGCACCATCCGCAATTCCGCATTGAGCATAGCTTATAACCGCACTGCAGATTTCAACAGTAATATTCTTTACCGCGGACAAAACAATCAAAGTTCTTATTCTCAAAAATATCTTGAAGAGATCCGGCGGAATAATATCAAGGATGGCAATACGCTTTCTACAGGTTATCCTTTCGGATCAAGCCTGGCCTTCAATACTTACTGGGTTGATACGGTTGGAGGTGGCACCAATGGAAATTTCAATTTCCAAAGCCGTTCCGCCAATTTACTATCCACGGGATTATTACAGGAAAACATGGTGAATACTAAAGGTGGCATAGATGAACTGGCGCTTGGTCTTGCCGTTAATGTGAGGGATAAATTAATGATCGGCGGAAGTTTTGGTGTTCCCATCCTGCACTATAACCGGGTATCAAATTTTCTTGAAGCAGATGCAACGGAGAACAGCAACAACCAGTTTAATTTTGCGGAGGTTCACGAAGAATTAAAAACGAGTGGTGTAGGCCTTAATGTAAAAGCAGGCCTGATCTATAAACCCGTTGAATACTGGAGACTGGGATTCGCCGTTCACTCTCCTACACTTTACAGCCTTACCGACAGGTATGAATCCTGGATAACCACCGATGTGGAAGGCCCCGGTGGAATACTTACCGATTATTCTGCAGACTATACCGGCAATGGTCCGTCGGAATTCAAATACACCTACATCACGCCCTATAAACTGATAGGCAGTGTATCGTATGTGATCAGGGAGATACAGGATGTAACAAGGCAAAGAGGTTTCCTAACTGCCGATGTTGAGTATGTGAATTATAAAGCCTCTTCATTCAGCCCTGATGATGAATCAGTGTATGATCCCTCTACCAAAAATTATTTGAAAGAATTAAATACGGCCATTGATAATTCCTATAAAGGAGCCTTTAACTTCCGTGCAGGCGGGGAATTGAAATTCACAACCATCATGGTAAGACTTGGTGCTGCTTATTATGGCAATCCATATAAAAACATCAATGGGGAAAAGGGGAGCAAACTCAACCTTAGCGGCGGACTTGGTTACCGCAATAAAGGTTTTTTTGTTGATCTCACCTATGTTCATGCTGTGAACAAGGATACGCATTTTGCATACAGGCTTGCCAATAATCCATATTCAGGCGCTGCGCTCAAACATACTGCAGGTAACGTTTTTCTCACTTTGGGATTCAAGATCTGACACCAGAACTTCACTATAGAAAAAGGGCATCAACCGGTGCCCTTTATTTTTGCAAACATATGAACCAGCAAAACTGGTTTAATTTTGGCAGATTGAAAAACACCTTTGACTAAAATACATGAGTAAAAGAAATCTTTATGCCTTTCTTATATCATTCATCATGCTGCTGGCGGTGATCATCTTAAACCGCCTCAGTTTTCAAAATGTAAGAAGCTATTCAGATGCCGTTGATAATACCAGACAGGTGATCACCGTATTAGGAAATATCTCCAACCATTTTAAAAGTGCACAGATCTATAGCCCCCGCTATAACCATATTTTACAAAAGGATTTTTATGAACTCTACAAATCAGATGCAGTTAAGATCCGCGGTGAACTTGAAGTATTGAAACTACTGGTGTTTGATAATCCTGAACAATACAGAATGGCCGACAGCCTTCAACTTATGATCAACCTGGAACTGGACACCCTTCTTAATTATGATATTTCAGAGATCATAGAATCCGGCCAGGGATACCGGCTTTACAAATATTTCATCATACACGATCTGATCAACAAAGGAATTGAAAGAGAAGAAGCTCTTTTGATGGAAAGGAATAAAAAGCTCAAAGCATATACCCGCAATAATAACCTGCTTACTACCGCATTTGGGGTGGTGGGCGTTGGCATACTTCTCTACACCTTCATCTCCATATTTTTCCTTTCAAGAAAAAGCAGGTGGCTGGAAGGATTCCTTGAATCTATTCTCAATACATCTCAAAACGGAATTGTGCATTACAAGGCTATTTGGAATGACGGTGAGATCACAGATTTCAAGATCGAATTCATCAACAAGGCACTGAACAAGGTTTTAAAATTGCATTCGCAGCAATTAATTGGGAAACTCATTTCTGAATTACCGGAAGCCATCAGGGAAAAAGGGTTGTTTGACAAATACGTGCAGGTAGTTGAAACCGGCAAACCAATTCAGGTGGAAAACCAATACACCATAGAAGGAAAAAATGTATGGTTCATGATCTCCCTGGCCAGACTGGAAGATGGTGTTACGGCTACATTTCACAACATCACTGAAATAAAAATGTATGAGGAAGAATTAAAGGAAAATATCAAGGAACTTGAAAGATCAAATTCCGAACTGGAGCAATATGCCTATGCGGCCAGTCATGATCTGCAGGAACCCCTGCGGAAGATCCGGGCCTTTGGCAGCGTATTACAGGATACGCAATCGGAAAAGCTTGACGAAAAAGGACAACAGCAATTGAAAAAAATAATGTCCGCCGCTGAAAGGATGTCATCATTGATAAAAGACATCCTGAGTTTCTCAAGCGTGCGGAAAGAAGAGCATTTCATTGAAACAGATCTTACCACTGTAATTGAAGGCGTAATGCAGGACCTTGACCTTGTGATCACGCAAAAGAATGCCCATATCATTTATGATAATTTGCCGGTGATAAAGGCCATACCACTTCAAATGAACCAGCTTTTTTATAACCTGCTGAATAACTCACTAAAATTTGCCAAACAGGATCAAAGAGCCGAAGTAGAAATAAGGTGCAGAAAATTGAATGAAAACGAAAGACCGCCATCGCTGGAAAAGTTAACCTATTACGAGATCATTATAAAGGATAACGGCATAGGGTTTAAACAGGAATATGTTGACCAGATCTTTGGCTTATTCAAAAGACTGAATGATAAGCAATATTATCCCGGTTCAGGCATTGGCCTGGCGCTTTGCCGCAAGGTGGTTGATAATCATCATGGCTACATTCGTGCGGAAGGAAGGGAAAATGAAGGTGCTGCATTTTATATTTACCTGCCGGAACAACAGCCCTAATGGATGCTGGACTGTAGCCAGTGAATGACGGGTAAAGCATCAGGAGGAAACCATTTATAGCCCGGATCTTTTTTAAACCAGGTCATTTGCCTTTTGGCATATTGCCTGGTATTTTTTTTAATCAGATCAACTGCTTCATTCAGGGAACAGCTGCCGTTAAAATGGCTGAATAATTCTTTATAACCTACGGTCTGCAAGGCATTGAGATGCTGATAAGGCAGCAGCGACCGGGCTTCCGTTTCCAAACCCATCTGCATCATATTATCTACGCGCTGATGAATGCGGCTAACCAATTCTTCTTTCGGCAATTCCAAACCTGTACTGATGATATTAAAATCCCTTTTTGCTTTTTTACCTGTTTTGAAATTGTTGACCGACCGGCCCGTGGCTCTATACACTTCAAGGGCCCGCATCAGCCTGTGCGGATTTTTGATCTCCGCTGATGCATAAAATAAAGGATCATGTATCTGAACCTGCTGCTGTAACCAGGCTAAGCCTTTTTGTTTGTATTCTTCGATTACTGATGCGCGAATTAGCAAGGGCACTTCGGGTATGGGATCAAGACCTTCACAAAATGCCTTTATATACAAACCGGTACCACCCACCATCACCACAATGTCCTTTTTATCGAAGAGTGCACTGCATTTCTGTAAGGCATAGGATTCAAAATCTGCTGCGGTTACTTTATCGTGAATGGAATGAGTGGCAATGAAATGATGTGTTACCGCAGATAATTCCTCAGCCGACGGTCTTGCCACCCCAATATTCAGTTCCTTATAACACTGACGGCTATCCGCAGAAATGATCTCAGTTTGAAAATGCCTGGCTACATCAATGGCCACTGATGTTTTACCTACTGCCGTTGGCCCCGCAATGATGATAACAGTCTTTTGCATTAAGATCCAGCCAGGAAAGTTTAAACAGAATGTTTTAAAAGAAGGTAACTAACTATTTTGTGATAATGGATGCTAAATTATAAAGATCAATCTTACATTATTGTTGAAATGTATAGAGAAAATAAAAAAACAAATGGCCGCCGACCCCACCGGTCATGCCGGCGAATGGCCCTACATTCTTATTTCTTGTTTTCCTTGTTCGAATGTTCAACCGGACATGCCGGCGAATGGCCACAACAATAATGTCGATATAATATGCAAAAGGGCCATTCTCTGGCATGTCCCTACGTTCTTACTTCTGCTGTTACTTGTTCGAATGTTCGATATTCTTTTTCCTTGTTCGTTTGTTCAACCGGACATGCCGGCGAATGGCCACAACAATAATGTCGATATAAT
>CAMPIQ010000089.1 GCA_946886475.1 uncultured Chitinophagales bacterium
ACCGTGGGATAAATAATGTATCATCGATCTGATAATGGTTTCAACCATTTACAAAAACGGAAAATATATAAATTAAGAAATGGTTGGGCCCCCATTGTAAAAAAGGAGAACATTGATCAGGATAACCCCGGTTTCACCGTGGAATAAAAATGCATCACCGGCCTGATGGTGCCATCATCACATCATGAATCATTGGAATCAAAACAGGCATATCATCTGTAAATGATTCCCTGTAGATTGAAATTTATCCTTTCTTCCCATCCAATGTAAACCCAATAGATGTTCCGATATTTTCTTTGCTTCTCGCATGAATGGTATGGTTATGTGCCTCTATGATGTGTTTGCAAATGGCCAGGCCAAGACCACTGCCCGTGCGTTCCCGCCCTCTTCCTTCTTCTGTTCTGAAAAACCTTTCAAAAACACGGTCCAGGTATTTTTCGTTAATGCCCATGCCGTCGTCGCTTATCTCGATAAGGATATTTTTTTCATCCGTATTATACATGCTGGCTACAGAGGCACCTCCGAATTTTCCATATTTGATGGAGTTATCTACCAGATTAATGAGCACCTGCCTGATTTTTTCTTTATCAGCATACACAACAAGTGGTTGTTCGCAGCCCTTTTTTATGGAGAAGGAAATATTTTTTTGCTCGGCCTTCCAGGAAAGATTTTCAAAAACCTCTTTCACCAGGTCCTGGATCACAAAACTCTGTCTCAATAATTTAAGTTCTCCTCTTTCCAGTTTCGAGATCTCATCCAGGTCATTAATTAAACTTACAAGTCTTTCAACATTCCTTGCCGTCTTTTCTAAGAATTTTTTATTGATATCAGGATCCTCCATTGCACCCTGTAACAGGGTGTCAACATATCCCTGAATGGTAAACACCGGTGTTTTAAATTCATGTGAAAGGTTTTGAAGGAATTCTTTCCGGAAAGTTTCATTTTGTTTGAGTATTTCAATCTCGCGGCTTCTTTGATCTGCCCATGCTTCCACATCTTTCCTTACATCATCCATGCTTTTTCGGGGAAGGATGTATTTATAATACATCTCCTCTTTTTTACTTGCCTTGGTCTGGTGAATGAATTTGTAAATAAGCTTGATCTTCCTGTAAATAAAATTTTCAATGATGGAATATAAAAGCAGGTAGCTTCCCGGAAAGATCAATCCGAATGCAACCAGTGCGATCTTCCAGTTCTCCAGATACAATATCCCAAGACTGATTATGAAGGATAACAACAGCGCCGTAAAGGCTGAAAGTTTTTTTGGTGAAAGATTTTTTGTTTGAAACATGGGAGGAAGCTATTGGCTTTTAGCCATGAGCTATGAGCCGCTCGTTTTAATTATAACTGGTTTTTAAATATCTGATTAAATGCATGTCCTCAGCTCGCAGCTCACAGCTGGCAGCTCACAACTCAAACTTATACCCTACCCCTTTCACAGTAGTAATACAATCCAGTCCCAGCTTTTGCCTGATCTTACGGATGTGTACATCGATGGTTCTGTCGCCTACTATCACATCATTTCCCCAAACCCTGCTCAGGATCTCATTGCGCAGGAACACACGGCCCGGTTTGGATGCAAGTAAGTAAAGCAATTCAAATTCTTTTTTTGCCAGCACTATTTCCTTTCCATTATGCTTGATTATAAATCTTTCAGGATCTATCACCAGGTCGTTGAAGGTGATAATATGACTTGCAGGCTTCACTCTTCTGAACAGGGCATTCACCCTGCTTACAAACACACCCGGACTCAGGGGCTTACTTACATAATCATCGGCTCCTGTACTGAATCCTTTCAATTGCGTGGCCTCATCATTCAATGCCGTTAAAAACATGATAAGGGTTTCCTGGAAAGTGGACTGTGCCCTTAAAAGTTCGCACACTTCCATGCCATTTTTTTTGGGCATCATCATATCAAGGATAATAAGGTCCGGGCTATGCTGCTTTGCTTTGTCCAGCGCTTCATCTCCATTTTTGGCAGTGATCACCTTGTATCCTTCTTTTTCAAGGTTGTATTTTAGAATTTCCAGAATATCCGGTTCATCATCGGCAATTAATACCTTTCTGGTCCTTACGTCCATAGGGAGCAAACCTACAGTAAATGGAAGAATTCCTCAATCAGGGCCTGGTGTCAGAGCTGAAGACTTAATGAAAACTTAACCCTTACACGTTTTTAAGGGCTTGTTTGCAGCCTGTTTGGTTTGTTTTCTGTCTTTTCTGAGTTAATTTAACTTCACGCCTTAACGAAGGGTTAAGTCTTCGGGTATTAAATTTGTATTATGTGGCGAATGCGTCTAACCTTACGATTACTATTGAAGAGCCTGCTTTTAATTGTTGGAGTCCAGTCTTTTGCCCAGACTACCAATTGTAAGCCTCCCATCGGGCGTGTATTATGGCATGACCGGATTGACCGGGAACAAAAGAATGTTATGAAAGCCTTTCAGGGGGGCAATAACGACGATGTGAATTATTATGTTCGCCAGGCCGTTACCAAAAAAGTAGACCTGCTACAGTGTGAAATAGAAACGGATAGCCTGTTGGGTGACCAAAAGAAAAAGGGTTATCTGCTTGGTGTAGAAAAAATCCTGAAAAATTTCATGAATCTGTACAGAGGAAGGCAATTCAACGCTTCTCATTTTCCTTCCGCGCTTGATGCATTCCGGCTGGCAATGATCAGGGATATCAATAATCAGAATTTTGAACCCGTACTTGAAACAACGCCTTACGATGTTCACTGGCTTGTGCTGCTTAGTGATGCATTTTATAATAATGCCGGATACAGAGGTTCAAAAAACACTCTGCTTTTAAAATATTGTGTACTGCATCCCGAACAGATATTTACTAAACTGAAAGAGAATCCCGATGTGCCATTCAGGGATAGTCTGATAAGGATTGCTGCATATAAGTTTCCTAAACGTCTTTATGATTATGCTTCCGCCGATAACAGGCTGGGATATGCCATAAGGGGAATTGACGATCCTTTTATTAAAGCCATTTCACGGATGGCAAAAAGCGGTGGCAGCGGCCAGTTATATTTTCCATTCCTTGACAATATAATTACCGGCCAGCAAAAATTTGAAGATATTGATGCTGTAAAAACAGACGATGCACTCTATTATAAATTGCTGGTTAAAACTAAAATGGATTATGTAAAGCGCGCACTGGATGGAGAAAAGATCGTGAGTATGGGCGTGCTGGACACGATGTTGCAGGTAAAGGCTATTTCTCATTTTATAAAAACCATCAATGAACTGCATAATGAACAGGATCCGGTAAGGTTCAGGATCCTCAATCAGTTGACTGCCCAGGAACTCTATTACCTAGCCATTGCGGGAGAAAGAGACATGTATACTTCCAGTTATGTGAATGGTATTTTTCCGCAAATGATGCAGAAGTCGGGTAACCGTGGCGATTCACTGCTCATGATGGTAAGCTTTGACAGGTTTAAGAAATTTATCCGGATCGCTGCAGGCTACAATACACTTAGCGATTTCCTGGCCACCTTCCCCGACAAGGAAAGGGCGCAGACCCTTATGACCGCTTTTGTAAATGGTTTGGAAAAATCATCAGGACTTGAAGATGGGGTGGATGTGGCTGACTCTTATGCCAGTATTGCCGAAAGTATCAGGCCCATAGCAGATGACATGCTGGTGAATGTAAAAGCCAATTACGATCGTAATGTAAAGGAGAATAATAAAAGGGGCATGGTGATCTATAACCTGCTTTACAGGTTGTTCCTTTCCGCTGACAGCAGCAATCATGTTGACCTTTCAAAAGAATTTGGTATTCCCCCTGTATATCATGTTGAATACAATTCTTTATTGAATGATGTTACCGGCAATGTAGTAATGCAGGTGTTTTTTTATGGAGACAAGGATGGTAAAATGAACTGGAATGGTTTTGTTCCCCAGTTCAATAATTCAAACTGGAAAAAAGTAGAGGATAATAAATACTGGGTTGCTTACGCTTCGGCCAAAGGAAAGCCGGTTACTATTTATGCAAACAGGTGGCTGCCCGAGGAAACCGGCGAGCTGGAAAAAGGCCAGGCAGCATTGAATGAATACCTCGCAGAAAAAAATATTGAACCAACCATTGTAGTTCACCGGGGACATAGTTATTATGTTCCCTACACTATTGAACAGATCAAGCCATCGGCAAAGATCGTATTACTGGGTTCATGTGGCGGATATAACCTCATTCATGATGTATTGAGCCGTGCTTCAGATGCCCACATCATAGCTTCAAAGCAAACCGGTAAGCTGGATATCAACCAGCCCTTCATCAATATCATGAATGAGAAACTTCGTAATGGCCAGAACATTGACTGGATACCATTCTGGCAGGAGTTTAAAGGAGAAGCCGGCAAGGTGCCGGGTTTTGATGATTATGTACCTCCTTATAAAAATCTTGGTGCACTCTTCATAAAAGCCTACAACAGTTCTATGGGTGGTGAGGGCAATTTCTTATAGACATCTAAATTTGAGTAAAGATTGAAAATTGAGTAGTTCAGACCGAAAGAAAAGTTTTTTTGACGTATCGCTTTTAAAAAGGGTTTTACAGTTTACCAAACCATACCGGCGCAGGTTCATCTGGTCTATTATTCTTGCAATTGTACTGGCAGGTTTTACTCCGGTAAGACCCATGCTCATACAGCTTACCGTAAACAAATACATCACAGGAAAAAATCTTGACTGGCTGGTTTATATTACCATCATCCAGATCGCTTTTCTAATGCTGGAAACCGGCCTGAGGTTTTATTTCTCTTACATCACGGCCTGGCTGGGGCAATCTGTTGTAAAAGACCTCAGGGTGAAGGTTTTTGGTAAAGTGCTCCATCTTAATTTAAGACAATTTGATAAAACGCCCATTGGTACGCTTACCACAAGAACCATTGATGATATAGAAAGAGTGAATGATATTTTCGCTGATGGCCTGATACCGATCATTGCCGATCTGCTTTCTATATTCTGTGTATTGGGTGTGATGTTTTATATCGACTGGCAGCTTACCCTGGTTTGTCTGATCCCATTTCCCATCATTATTGTAGCCACTTATTATTTTAAGGAAAGTGTGAACAGGTCATTTCACCGGGTAAGAAATGCGGTGGCCCGGCTGAATGCATTTGTGCAGGAACATATTACGGGAATGACTATTGTACAGGCTTTTGCGGCTGAAAAAAGAGAAACGGTAAAATTCCGGGATATCAATAAAGAACACCGAAACGCAAACATCAATGCCATATTTGCCTACTCTGTTTTTTTCCCGATAGTGGAGATAGTCCTGGCTTTAGCTATGGGACTTGTAGTTTGGTGGACCGCTAAAGAAGCGCTGGCCCTGGATGTTAGCCAGTATGGAAAAGTGTTATCATTTATACTTTTCCTTCAACTGCTTTTCAGGCCATTGAGAGTGATAGCAGATAAATTCAATGTGCTGCAGATGGGAATGATAGCCAGTGAAAGGGTTTTTAAAGTGTTGGACAATCAAGATTTTCCAGAACAAAAAGGGAAGCATGCTCCAACAGTAATAGCAGGTAAAATAGAATTTAATAAGGTTTGGTTTGGATATGATGAAGAACATCCCGTGTTGAGGGATATCAGTTTTTCCGTTCAAAAGGGACAGACACTGGCAATTGTGGGCCATACGGGCAGTGGCAAAACCACCATTATCAGTCTGCTCAACCGGCTCTATGAAATCAATAAAGGGCAGATCAAACTAGACGATGTACCGATAGCTGAATGGGAACTGGAAGCGCTGAGAAAAAATATCGGGGTTGTTTTGCAGGATGTTTTTCTTTTTTCAGGTTCCGTTATGGATAACATTACGCTTCGAAATGAGAATATGCCAAAAGAAAGAGTTTATGAAGCGGCAAAACTCATTGGAATGCATGATTTCATAATGCAGCTACCCAATGGTTATGATTATAATGTAATGGAAAGAGGTGCCACACTTTCTGTTGGACAAAGACAGTTATTATCATTCATCAGGGCTTTATTATTCAATCCATCCGTATTGATTCTTGATGAGGCCACATCTTCTGTTGATACGGAAAGTGAACAAATGATTGAAAAAGCCATTAATACGCTTATATCCGGACGCACCTCAATAGTTATAGCCCACAGGCTTTCCACTATCCAAAGAGCGGATAAGATCATTGTTATGGATAAGGGTGAGATCAGGGAAATGGGTAATCATAAGGAGCTTTTGCATAAGGGTGGTTTTTACAGCAAATTGTATGAAATGCAGTTTGAAAAAAAGTTGATCGCAATAGAATGATTATCTTTCCCGTTAAATACTCAAACCTAATTTGTTGCAAAAACCTATCCTGTTATGAGTCGTTCCTTTATAACCAGCTTAACCTTAATTTTTCTTTCAGTTTCATTCCTCTCCTGCCAAAAAGAACTCAGTTTTGAGATCGGTGCGTTGTCACAGGGTTCTCTTCAGGGTGCAGGTGGTGAATGTCTTCCTAAACAGGTAGGTGGCACATTTATAGCCGGCCAGGCTTTAGGCGATACCAATTTTATTGAAGTAACAGTAGATGTTGTGGCAACCGGTGGGTATACCATTTCAACCGATACGCTTAACGGATATTATTTCAGGGCCACCGGAAACTTTGGTGCAACGGGTACCAATACCATAAAACTCAAGGGTTTTGGAACACCTAACAGTGCCGGCATCAATGATTTCATGGTGATCTACGACAGCACTTTCTGTACGGTTCCGGTAACGGTATTACCCGCAACCGGTAGTGGAGGCACTTCGGTTTTTACGCTGGAAGGAGCAGGCGGCGCCTGTGCCAATTCAAATGTGGCAGGCACTTATACCCAGGGAACGCCCCTTACCGCTTCCAACCAGGTAGTGTTATCGGTAAATGTAACTACTATCGGTACCTGGACGGTTTCATCTAATACAGTTACCGGAATGAACTTTACAGGTTCAGGTACGTTTACCACCACAGGTATTCAGAATATAACTTTAAATGGAACGGGTACACCAAATGCACCGGGTGCTCAAACTTTTTCCGTTTCTGCTGGAGGCGGTTCATGCACATTTGTTGTAACCGTTCAGCCTAACTCCGCACCACCTTCCGTGTGTGAATTGGTTGGCAGTCCTGGTAGTTGTACCGGTGCCACTGTTACCGGAACCTATATTGCCGGAACACCGCTTGGCGGGGTCAATTCTGTAACCATTCAGGTAAATGTTACCACCGTAGGCGCTTATACCATCTCTACCAATACGGTAACCGGATTTTCATTTACGGCCAGCGGCACATTTACCACCACAGGTGTTCAGAATGTGATCCTCGCAGGCGGCGGAACTCCAACTACAGCAGGAAACCAGACCTTTACTGTAACAGCCGGCTCTTCAACCTGTACTTTTGTGGTAACAGTGGCCCCGGCCTCAACACCGCCACCCGGAAACGACTATTTCCCAAGAACGGCCAACAGCAACTGGGGTTATGAATTTGATGATGTAGCCACCGATACCATAATGAGAGTTGCAACCTCTAATCTTCATGCTGCATTTGGGAACAATTACACCATCTTTATGGCTACGGATGATATCTCTCAGGGATATGACAGCAGTGGCTATTTTCGTAGATCCGGTGGAAATTATTATGAATTCCATGATATTGGCAGTATTTATGGATTCGACAATGCCATCTGGCAGGAGTATATTTTTCTTAAAGATGACCAGCCGGCAAACACCAGCTGGTATTCGCCAGACATCAGCGGTACCGTTTCGGGCCAGGCTCTCACCATTCGCGAAAAATTCATAATCCTGCAAAAAGATGTATCTGTAACAGTTAATGGAACGGCATTTCCTAATACCATTGTTGTTGAGCAGCGCGTAGAGCAATTTAATGGAACAACCTGGGTTGATGTGTCATCGGTAGTAGGTATTGGTAAATGGTATTATTCCAGGGGGGTGGGGATAATCAAATTTGAATTTACCACACCATCGGGTGTTGATAAAACTGAGATCTTCCGTTATCAGGTATATTAGAGAATTCACTTTTTCTATAAAAAGCCGCTACCTTATAAAGGGCGGTTTTTTGGTTTTTACCACCTTCCATAATAATATGAAATAAGAACAAAATTTTTGGGAGTGCTACCTTATCTTTGCGCAAAATTTCAGGCACGGTATGCTTAAAGAACGTTTCAAAGTCTTATTGGTAGCGGTTTTCAGCGTTTTTGCCATGGGTATTTCAGGCCTGGCCTCAGCGCAGGAAGGACAAACCGGCAATGACGAACATTATGAGACCGAGGATGAGACCGGCGGGGCCCATGCCGGTGAGTTTGATGCAAACGAAGTGATCTTCGGGCACGTGATGGATGCCCACCAGTTCCATTTCTTCACCCTTGGCGATTTTCATGCTTCTATTCCTTTACCTGTCATACTCTATGAACCGGGAAGGGGCTGGACCAGTTTTAGCGCTTCCAAATTTCATCACGGGGAAGATGCCTACCGCGGATACCGACTGGTAACCGCACACTATAAAGAGCAATTGAAGAAGGAAGGAATGGCCGATGCCGAGATCCAGTTATTGAGTGATGAAAGCATCATTGCGGTGGATGAAAGAACGGGCAGACCTCTTACGGAAGTAGCCGTGTATGACCTTTCTCTTACAAGAAATGTGGTACAGATGCTACTGGCGCTTACTATCCTGGTTTGGTTGCTATTGTATATCGCCAAAAGATACCAGAAAGGTTTCGGTGTAACATCTGCCCCGAAGGGTGCACAGAATTTAATGGAGACCATTATCATTTTCATCAGGGATGAAGTGGCCAAACCCAACATGGGACACAGGTACCACAAATACCTTCCTTATCTGCTTACCGTATTTTTATTTATCCTGATCAATACCATATTTGGTTTAATACCAGGTTCTGCCAACGTTACAGGAAACATAGCTTTTACACTTGTGCTGGGCGTAATATCTTTTATTGTGATCCTTTTCAGCACCAATAAACACTACTGGGGTCATATTTTCTGGCCTCCTGTACCACATGGTGTAAAAGTGATTATGATACCGGTGGAGATCCTTTCAATTTTCACCAAGCCATTTGCATTGATCATTCGTCTTTTCGCCAATATGCTGGCGGGGCATATCATTATCATTTGTCTTATTTCGCTCATTTTCATTTTTTCAAACATCAGCACAGGTATTGGTTGGGGTTTTTCACCCGTATCCATTGCTTTTGCCACGTTCATATATTTAATTGAAGTACTGGTAGCATTTATCCAGGCCTTCATTTTTACCAACCTGACCGCTGTATTCATTGGCCAGGCAATGGAAGATCATCACCAGCATGAAGCGGATGCACATCATGGATATCCGCCTACTGAACCGGTGATCATATAAGCCAGGGGCCAATGGCCAAAAGGTAATAGCTTTTTTTTAACCAATATAAAAGAACAAACATGGATTTTTTATTGTTTTTGTTACAGGCTGGAGATGTAGTTGAAGCCGTTGTTGAAACCGGAACTGCAAATGCAGGCGGTGCTATTGGCGCAGGATTAGCTGCCATTGGTGCTGGTATCGGTATCGGCCAGATCGGTAAAGGCGCGGTTGAAGCCATCGCACGCCAGCCCGAAGCATCTAACGACATCCGTGCCAACATGATCCTGACCGCTGCCTTCGTTGAGGGTGTTGCCCTTTTCGCAGTTATCGCAGGCATACTGGCGATGTTCGTGTAAGAAACAAAGAACTGCACCTTAGCACAGGGCGAAGGGTGCGGTTTTTTTTGATTTTTGATTTTTGCATTTTGACTTTTGAATTTATCATATGAGACTTCTAACACCTGAATTTGGATTATTGATATGGACCCTGCTAGCCTTTTTGCTGGTATTCTTTATTCTGGCAAAATATGCATGGCCTGCCATCCTGAAAGGATTAAGGCAAAGAGAAGAAAGCATTGCTGAATCACTTCAGACAGCCGAAAGGGTTAAGGCTGAAATGACGCAATTGAAAAGTGAGAACGAGGCCTTGCTGGCCAAAGCACGCGAAGAAAGAGCCGCCATGCTGAAAGATGCAAGAGAAACCAAGGACCGTATTGTAAATGAAGCAAAGGAGCAGGCCAAAACAGAAGCCAACAAGATCATTGTGGAAGCACAGCAAATGATCAATGCACAGAAAATGGCTGCATTAACTGAAGTAAAGAACCAGGTAGGTAAACTGGTGATTGAAGTAACGGAAAAAGTTTTGAGAAGAGAACTCAGCTCACCAGCCGCCCAGGAAGAACATATTAAGGGTTTGGTGGATGATGTGAAATTAAATTAAGTCAAAATTCAAGAGTAAAAATTAAAAAACCTCTACGTTTTTTACATTTTACATTTTGAATTTTAAATTTTGAATTTAAAAAAATGTTGAACCCACGTGTAGCCTCAAGATATGCAAAATCACTTCTTGACCTGGCCATTGAAAAAGGCCAGCTTGAGCAAGTGTATGCGGATATGAACTACCTGAACCAGCTGGTAAAAGGCAGCAGGGATTTTTTAAACCTGTTGAGAAGTCCGGTTGTGAAAGCTGATGTTAAAACAAAGGCCGTCAATGCAGTTACTGCAGGAAAGATCAGTGAGCTCACTACAGCTTTTACCACCCTGATGATATCTAAAACACGTGAATCTGTTCTGCCTGAAGTGATCAGTGCTTTTATTAAACAATATAAAGCCTATAAAAATATTCATATCGTTAAGCTTACCACTGCAACACCCGTAAGCGATCAGGTAAAAAATCACATCGTAGCCAAAGTGAAACAGGAAGGTAACATGGAAAATATAGAACTGGAAACAATAGTGAACCCATCTATCATTGGTGGATTTGTATTGCAAACCGGCGACAAACTGATCGATGCCAGCATCTCTTACGATTTGAAAGAGATCTCAAGACAGTTTGAGAACAATGATTTTATTTATAAAGTGAGATGATTATGTGAATAGGTAATCGGCAATCGTGAATCGTGAATAACTTACGCTCATATTCATCGATTCATTAAGGATTCCACGAAAATGATGAAAACCAGATTGACGATTCACGATTTACGCTACTAATAATAAACAACAACACAATCTGAACATATGCCAGAAATAAAACCAGATGAAATCAGTGCCATTCTCCGCCAGCAGCTAAGTGGCTTCAATGCAGGCGCTGATTTGGAAGAAGTAGGAACTGTATTACAGATCGGCGATGGTATTGCCCGTGTTTACGGACTGGGTAATGTACGTGCCGGTGAACTAGTAGAATTTGAAAACGGGGTTCAGGGTATTGCATTGAACCTTGAAGAAGATAATGTGGGTGTGGTATTGATGGGTGCAACCGGTTCATTAAACGAAGGATCAAAAGTGCGCCGTACCGGACAGATCGCCTCTATCAAAGTTGGTGAAGGTATGGTGGGCCGTGTGGTAAACACGCTTGGCGAACCTATTGATGGTAAGGGACCTATTGCTGGTGAGCGTTATGAAATGCCAATTGAGCGTAAAGCGCCTGGTGTTATTTATCGTGAGCCGGTTAAAGAACCTTTGCAAACCGGTATCAAGGCAATTGATGCCATGATCCCAATTGGCCGTGGTCAGCGTGAGCTGGTGATTGGTGACCGTCAAACCGGTAAGTCTGCCATCTGTATTGATACCATCATCAACCAGAAAGAATTTTATGCAGCAGGTAAACCTGTTTATTGTATATATGTAGCTATTGGCCAGAAAGCTTCCACCATTGCAGGTGTTATGAAAACCCTGCAGGATGCAGGCGCCATGGAGTATACAATTATTGTAGCTGCTTCGGCCTCAGATCCCGCACCATTGCAGTTCTATGCTCCATTTGCCGGTGCTGCTATCGGTGAATTCTTCCGTGATACCGGAAGGCCTGCCCTGATCATTTATGATGACCTTTCAAAACAGGCCGTGGCTTACCGTGAAGTTTCCTTGTTGCTGCGCCGTCCTCCAGGCCGTGAAGCATATCCCGGTGATGTATTTTACCTCCACAGCCGTTTGCTTGAAAGAGCCGCCAAGGTTATTGGTAACGATACGGTTGCTAAACAAATGAATGACCTTCCCGAGTCTATACGCCATTTAGTAAAAGGCGGGGGTTCATTAACTGCCTTGCCTATTATTGAAACGCAGGCCGGTGACGTATCTGCATACATTCCAACCAACGTGATCTCTATTACGGACGGACAGATCTTCCTGGAAGGTAACCTGTTCAATGCCGGTATCCGCCCGGCTATTAACGTAGGTATCTCGGTTAGCCGTGTGGGTGGTAATGCACAGATCAAATCCATGAAGAAAGTGGCAGGTACATTGAAACTTGACCAGGCCTTATACCGTGAGCTGGAAGCTTTCTCAAAATTTGGAGGTGACCTTGATGCTGCAACCAAATCCGTAATTGACAAAGGAGCCCGTAACGTGGAAATCTTAAAACAGCCACAATATTCTCCGGTGCCTGTAGAAAAGCAGGTAGCGATCATTTACCTGGGTACACAGGGTTTGTTGCATGAAGTGAAAGTAAGCAGGGTGAAGGAATTTGAAGAACACTTCCTGATGGAAATGGAAAACAAATTGCCTGATGTTCTTGCAGAATTCAAGCGTGGAAATCTGCCTGAGGATGGAATCAAGAAGATGGTGGAGCTTGCGAATGGCATCATACCTCAATTCAAATAACAATATTGATTTTAAAAAACAGGAAGCGGTCTTTTCAGGCCGCTTTTTTTTGCGTCAGGGTATGATGCCTGGTGGTTTGGTATTATAGAAGGATAGCAAATACTTTTATAAGCTTCCAACCCTAATTTCTTTTGGCAATAATAAGATCCGGTATCTACGTAAAAGTACGGTCCCAGTAAGTATTTTTCCTTAAAAAACTTGCATATTCCGGAAAAGCTTTCTTTCTTTGTTGATCATTCGTTCTCCAATTTCCACGGAAAGCCCGATCAGTTGATATCCCCGAAGACCGACCCTTTTAGAAAACTTAATTGATCCGTCTATGAATTGTTCAAAACATTTCATACATAGAACAGCCGTTCTGTTACTGCTGGACACATTTCTTCAGCGTCCGGTATCAATCCCAAAGTTTTCTATCTGATCCAATCCTGTAAAATGCATAGCCTTTATCCTCCATTACTGAATGTAATTGTCATTACAATAACATAACTCAGTATCCTTAGAAAGTACAGTCAATAAATCCGTCTTGCGAAAAAGCCTTCCAACATCCATTTAAGGCTAATGAATTAATCTGTACACTTAAAACGTTTGTTATGAAACTTTTTTTCAAAAGCATGATCGCTTCAATGCTTTTAATTCCTTCGGTGGCCATCACACAACCGGCACCGGAACTGGTTTTTATGAATCCTGTATTAAAATCAGGAACCGCTAACAAGGAAGGGGCCATCTATCGCTTTAGTAATGTTACTGAAGGCATTGATGCTGAAGTAAAGCTTAAAAAATTCTCACGCAGGGATATCGTTATGAGTTCAATAGATAATTCTTCATTTGGCTGGAGTAAGGCTTTTCAACCAGAATTTGGTTTACCGGGACTGGTAAAACCCTGGCAAAGCTGGTACATTGATTTTGAAATGACCTTTTATGAAGCGGGTAATAATAAAACAAGAAAATTGTCGAAGGTTGATCTGACTGCTCTGGATGTGGATGGCGATAACTGGTCAATTTCAGAGTATGTTACCTATGAAAGACCCAAATCTATTTCATATTCGCAGGTAAGTTACCTGGTAGATAATGGTATATCATTGCTGGGTGTATCACTGCCATGCTCACTCGATAATATTTCAAGTCCGCTTGTAAAATGCAGCCATTGCAGTGGTGTTGGTGAAAACGGTATTGAAGAATGCCAGGATTGTGAAGGAAGTGGATTTTTACATGAGCAGTGCAACCATGCTTTTCAGGGCATAGTAGGCGCAGCGATTAATGGTCCGATCCAGAATTTTCTGAACATTGATACTGCAGCCACTCAGGTAATGGCTACATATCATTATGAAAATACCGACAGGCTTAAATTCAGGTATGGCGCAAAATCCGGTGCTAATTATAGCAATGGTTCCGGTGTACGGCTCAATTCAACCTGGTTTCGTCAGTTCAGTCTGACACCGGTAGGTACGCTACCGGTTACATTCCACAAATTCACCGCAACACTTGAAAAGAAAAATGTTTTGCTGAACTGGAGTATTGATACAGATGATAATTTCAGTCATTATGTAATTGAGCGGAGTAATGATGGAAAGCATTTTACAGATATAGGAATTGTATTTACTTCCGGGCTGGCCACTCCCGGAGAGATCTCTCATTACAAATACAGGGACTTAGCTGTTCCTTCATCAAACGGGATTTTATATTATCGTTTGAGGTGGGAGGAGAAAAACAGGGAAACTTATTATTCACCTGTTAGAATTGTGCGAATAGGAAATGAAACTGTATCTAATCAAATGTTGGCTTATCCCAACCCCGTAAGAGATCAGTTGAAACTAACCTTACCATCAGGCTGGCAGGGTAAAGCGGTAGTGATAGAACTATATGCAGGCAATGGTTCAATGGTACAGGCAATAAAACTAAATGGGGCCAGCCAGACCGAGATCCTGAAAGTGGGTAATTTACCTAAGGGCTTTTACCTCGTAAAGGTCCAATGCGAAGATCAGCTATCACAACAGCGTATTATAAAGGACTAAAACCGCCAGACTAAAGGCAGGGCCGGCCCGGAAAGGCCGGCCTTTTATTTTGGATCATCCTATTTAAGATTCAATAAATCAATAACTAAGCAAGGTAATTTTGAAAGCCTGGTTATTTATAAATTATTATTTGAGATATTATATTAAAAATTAGTTTGGATCTACACCAAAGTTTTTTGGTTCATAACTCGTTCTTTATTAATACTAATGTGGTTTTTACGGTTATTTGTACGTAAAATTTCCTGAAAAAGCTTGCAATTACGGAAAAACCATTATTTCTTTGTTGGCGTTAATCCTACTAATCCTTAGAAAAACCCGTAAGTACAATTTCCGAAGAAAACCATAAAAG
>CAMPIQ010000090.1 GCA_946886475.1 uncultured Chitinophagales bacterium
GGGAGCTTTCTTTTTGTGACTTTACCAAATTCTTCTTTGATAATCATAAAAGTAGACTCTTATGGTATATGATGACGATAGATTTTTTGAATTTTAAATTTTGAATTTTGATTTTTAATAGCATTCCGTCAGTTATGATTAAACTGGCAAGCCATTTGATTGTCTATAATACTAAACTGTATATATGAAGATCAAATTGTATTCGTTTCTAGTTCTTGTTTTGATTTCAACTATTGCCTACGGACAGCAGGCAAGGTTACATGGAGGAATCAACCTCGCCAATGTTTCAATTAATGATGATGGCGGTGTGGATGATGCTAACATGTTAACGGCCTTCCAGTTGGGAGTTATTGGTGATGTGCATCTTGGCAGTATCGTTTACCTGCAACCAGGCATTGTTTATACCGGTAAGGGTTCCAAAGTACAAAATGGCGACCCTGGTCAGAACGGTTACTATAAACAAACTTTTAATCCGAGCTATATTGAAGTGCCCGTGAATTTAGTATTCAAGTCACCTGCCGTTGGTAATACCAGGTTTTTTGGTGGTGCTGGTCCTTATATGGCCATTGGGGTTGGTGGAAAGGCCAAAACTGAAGGCAGAAATTTAGTAGGGATAGAATATAATGTTGAAAGGGATATAGAATTTTCTGATGATGACCCTACAACTTTATCAGAAGAGGAGGGAGCAGGTTTCAATATTGTAAGGAGATTTGATTATGGATTGAACGGAGTTGCCGGGATAGAAGGGAAATCAATGGTGTTGTCAGTTAATTATGGATACGGACTTGCCAAGCTGCAATCGGGAAGCAACAGTTCAGCAGACAATAACAATAAGCACCGGGTATTGAGCTTTACACTTGGATTTAAATTATAGTAAGTAATAATTCATTCGATGGCCACTTTATGTGGCCATTTTTTTTGCCTTGATATGATAAGTATGAAGCAGACCGGAAATAAAATTGAAAATTTATTGTTCCTGTAAATGGCCAATGAATAAAGGCTCCGGACTCACTGCACTTCACCTGGACCTGGATAATTTTTGATAATTTTTTAGTCTTCCCTGCAATGCGTATAAATAAATTCTTAACTCCTTTATCTTCGTTGCATGCAAATTATGCGATGGACCGCTATTTTACTTGCAGCAGCAGTTATTGCATCATGCTTCTTTCCCTGGGTAACTTACGAGGGGGGAGATGTTGTGGAAGGTTTTAATTCAAGCAATAAGATTTGGGGCCGGCCTGGTCTGATACACGTGCTGTTTTGTTCATTATTTATCCTTCTGGTGGTTACAGGAAAACTATGGAGCATGCGCATTGCTTTTTTTGTAAGCGCATTTAATATAGCATGGGCGGTACGCAATTTTTTTATGATACCGGCATGCGAAGCAGGCGTTTGTCCTGAAAAACATACAGCCATTTACATTTTGCTAACCGCCTCTGTATTAAGTACCATAGCATTGCTGTTTTCCGGCGCAAGATCTAAGTAAGAAAAAAGTTTATACATCACCTTTATATAAAATAGATCCCGGCATTGAACTGGATTTATCGGAAATGTAATTTTCGGAAATAACATTTTTGAGAGAGGTAAGAAAAAAATTCCTAATTTGGGTTGTCCTCACTGAAGAACCTTCACAAACTACATTAACAATACACTGCTTATGAGAAAGTTCTACACAAGGATCTTTATTTCCGTTTTTATTATTTCCATCAGTCTGATTGCTCATTCCCAGGTATCGAATTACGCATTTACTACTGCTACGGGAACATTTACACCAATAACAGGAGGTACAGCTGTTGCTACAACAACTTCCGCTGCCAATTTCCTGGGGGATGGAAGAACATCCGTGTCAATTCCCATTGGATTTGCATTCAGTTTTGATAATGTGGATTATACATCAGTTATAGCAGGTTCTGATGGGTTTATTTCTTTCAATCCCTCTGCTACCAATACACTCACCAATAATTTATCCACCACAACGGCTACAAGAAGGCCTTTGCTGGCGCCATTATGGGATGATCTGGACGGAAACAGCGGAACAGGTGCAGCAAATTATATAACAACCGGTACGGCAGGTTCGCGGGTTTTTACAATTGAATGGATAAACTGGCAATGGAATTATAATGCCTCCGGAGCTACTATTTCCTTCCAGGTAAAATTATATGAAGGCACGAATGTCATTGAATTCATTTACCGCGAGGAAGCAGGTTCCGTAAATTCAGCCTCGGCATCAATAGGCATTGCTGGTGCAACAACAGGTTCCTATCTTTCTCTGAATGATGCTTCTTCTTCACCAACAGCCAGTTCAACTGTCAATACCACTAATATTAGCAGCAAACCCGCAACTGGTCAGATCTATAGGTTCACTCCACCAGCCATTCCTCCCATTGATCTGAAATTTGAAGCCATTTCGGGATTGCCCACAGGTGCTTGTCCGGTAGGTAACATAACCATATCCGGAACCATCCAGAATCTGGGTACCAATACAATTGATTTCGCTACCAATAATGCGGTTCTCACTGTAGATATTACCGGTCCATCTGCTCAAACACTGAATGTTACATTGAACAATGGAACACTGGCACCGGGTGCTTCCATGACAGTACCATTATTTCCAAATGCAGATTTTACAGCCGGGGGTGTATATACTTTGAACGGAACTGTGGCTGTAACAGGTGATGGGAACAATACCAATGATGCGCCACCTTCTGTAAGCACCGACCTGGCTTTCCAGGCTACTACACCTGTTGTTAATGATTTTACCGGATTTACAGGCAGTAATCTGGCAACCGTATTTCCAGGCTGGAAGGAAGGCACCGGAGGTTCAACTCCAACCGGAACCACTTCAGCATGGATCAGTCAAACAGGCCTGGGAGGCGGAGCAAACAGAACTGCCAAAGTCAATCTTTATACTACCACCCGCGATGAGTGGATCATCTCTCCCCGGTTCCTTGTCACGGCCAATACTGCATTGCAATATGATGTGGCCGTTACGGATTATGCCAGTGTGGTCGATCCTAATGTAATGGGTTCGGACGATAGTGTTTCTGTAATGATTTCAACTGATTGTGGTGTTACCTGGACCAGATTAAGAGTATATACAGCAGCAGATAATCTTACAACCACCCTTACTACGCAAACAGTGGATCTCAGCGCATATGCGGGTCAGGATATCATGATTGCTTTCAAGGCCACCGACGGGCCGGTAAATGATGATCCTGATTATGATTTTCATATTGATGACATTATGATTGCCGACAAGTGTTCGGGTGCTCCTCCGGTAACCACTGCAGTGGCATCTGCAGGCACTCTGTGTCTCGGCAATAGCACTTCATTAAGCCTTACCGGTGTTCCATCTTCAATTATTGGCGTAAATTTTCAATGGCAGTCCTCACCAGATGGAACCAACTGGACAAATATAGCCGGTGCTAATTTTGAAAGCCTTATCGTAACGCCTCACACAACTACACACTACCGTGCTGTACTTACCTGCACAAATGGTGGAGCCAGTACCAATTCGACCGCAGCTGAAATTACTATCACCTCAAATGCAACCTTTGCTTCATTGCCTTATACCCAGGATTTTGAAACATGGGTGGATGCCTGTAATATCACTGACAGACCTTCAGAAAACTGGGCTTTATTTCCATCAACAGGAAACAGGTCGTGGAGACGCGACGATCAGGGAAGCAGTGCAGGATGGACAAGTATAGCAAATGGCATTTATTCGCCCGCATTTTCAACTACTGCACATTCAGCCAGGTTCCATAGTTATTATGCACCTGAAGATTCAACAGGAACTATGGATTTGTATATAGATCTGAGTACTGATGCCAATGCAAAACTCTTAAAATTTGATTATATAAATACCAGTGGTTCTGATAAACTGCGGATATACCTGTCGGAAGATGGAGGCCAGACCTTTGTTCAGGTTGGAACCGAACTTGGTACACAGTCCTCCTGGAGTGCCAAACAATTTGTAATTAACAGCGTATCTGCTACTGCTGTGATCAGGTTAGAGGCAACCAGCGATTTTGGGGCAACTGATATTGGCGTAGATAACCTGAATGTACTTGTTGGCTGTACAGGAATGCCAACTGCTGGAACCATCAATGCAGGTGCAGGCCTGCCATTATGTACCGGGGCCTCAGTTGTTCTCAATTTAACAGGCCAGTCATCTACTGCCGGCATCACTTACCAATGGCAGTCATCAACAGATAATACCACCTGGACGGATATTGCAAGTGCTACCAGTGCTGCTTATACTGCATCACCAGTTTCAATGACTTATTATAAAGTGATAGTTACCTGCAGTAATACAAACGATGTTGTTGAAACACCATCATTCCAGGTCAATGTTAATAATCCGCAGATCCTGTCATCCACACCCGCAACAAGATGTGGTGTAGGTACTACAACATTACAGGCTGCTGCCGATCCTGGTGCCACTATAAGATGGTATTCCGATGCAACAGGAGGTTCGCTTCTTGGTTCAGGTAATAGTTTCGTTACGCCTTCCATTTCCGGAACAACCACTTATTACGCAGCTGCCGAACTTGGAATATCACCATTGGGTGAAGGTGTTCAGAATAGTACCAGTTATGAAAGTCCTTTCTATCATTTTTATGGTGGTAAGAAAAGCCAGTACCTGATCCTTGCATCTGAATTAACTGCCAGAGGACTGACAGCAGGTAATATCAGCAATATTGGATTTAATGTTGTAACAGCAGGAACTTCATATAATGATTTCTCGATCAGCATGAAAAATACTTCAGCTGTTGCCATGACCACCACGCTTGAATCCGGATTGACCACAGTATATTCAGCTGCATCTGTTACACCATCAGTAGGGTTGAATATGTATACATTCCTTGCACCTTTTGCATGGGATGGCACCTCTAATGTGATTCTTGAAGTATGCTGGAGCAATGATAACACAGGTGGCCCAAATGCCACGGTTAAAGCGGATCCGACAGGTTTTGTTTCTCATGCTTATTACCGCGCCGACAATGAAACAACAGCTGAGATATGCGGAGAAACTTCTGCCACCAATACATCCAGCATACGGCCTCAGATATTCTTTGATGGTGCCTATTGCCAGGGTGCAAGAACAGCTGTTGTTGCAACAGTAACCACACCTCCTGCCATTACTGTATTACCTGCCAGTGTAACCATATGTAATGGAGGAACTGCAACACTCGGTGTAAACAGTGCCAATGCAGGATATGCTTATACATGGATGCCAGGAGGAATGACAGGAGCCATTATTAATGTATCACCCACAACCACTACAGATTATATTGTAACTGCAACAGATAATTCAGGTGGTGCCAGCAATGGTTGTTCTATAATAGACACTATAACAGTTACGGTTAATTATGCCCCTGTACCGGTTACGGTTACCCCGGCAGCGCCAATGGTTTGCGCAGATAACGTAATTGAATTAAATACAAATGCAGGTGCGTTAACAGGAGATATAACCTTAACGGGTACTGCTCCAGCTACCAGTACAGGTTCTTCATCACCATTCTACAGGCTCTATGAAGGATCGCGCAGGCAATACCTGATCCGTGCTTCCGAGTTAACCACACTTGGACTTATTGGTGGAAGTTCACTTAACTCAGTATCCCTGAACGTTACAACGCTCAACGGATCACCGAATAACCTTGAAGGTTTTAGTATCAAGATGGGAAATACGGCCGCGAATGTGATGTCAGGTTTCCTAACCGATGCTACAACCACGGTTTATTCAGTATCCACTTTATCACCTGTAGCCGGAGCCAACCTGTTGAATTTCTCAACTCCGTTTTTATGGGACGGAAGCAGCAATGTATTTGTTGAAATATGTTTTGATAATGATATCGATGCCAGCTGTACAGGCGGAGTGCCAACATGCTGGGGTAATACACCTTCGGTAATGCTGGCTGGGGCAGGATTTACTTCAACGGTTTATTATAATGCTGATAATACCACGGGACCAAGAACAATTTGTTCGAGCACGTCAACATCAGGAACATCTTCACTAAGGCCGGTAATGATCTTTGGCTTTACAAAACCAACTACCACCTGGTCACCAGTCAGTAATTTATTTACTGATGCAGCAGCTACCATTCCTTATGTTGCCGGCACACATGCTTCCAGTGTATTTGCAAAACCTTCAACAGCTACTACGTATACCATTACAACCACTACCATTCAGAATTGTTCTTCATCAACTACAACTACCATAAACATGAAGCCCGCTCCGGCCATTGTAACTCAGCCGGCTGCAAGCACAACAACCTGTGTTGGCGGATCAGTTACTTTAAGCGTAGGTGCATCGGGAGAAGGACTTACCTATCAATGGCGTAAAAATGGTGTAGATATAGCCAATGCCACGGCATCTAACTTTACTATTCACAATGTTGCCTATACTGATGCCGGAACATACTCTGTAATGGTATCGGGTACATGTTCACCTTCGGTAACTTCGGCCAATTCAGTACTTGTTGTTTCTGATAACAACTGGGTTGGAACATCAAACAGTGACTGGACCAATCCATTGAACTGGTGTGGTGGTGTACCAACTGTTGCAACAAGTGTTGTAATACCATCAGGAACGCCATTCTCTCCTATAATTCAGGGTAATGCTCCGGTAAACAACATCATCATCAATTTGGGTGCAACTGTTGAAATAACTTCAAGCGGACGTTTGTTATTAAATGGTAATCTCACCAATGATGGAACATTGAATTCAGCCGCAGGAACCATAGAATTCACAGGATCGGCCAACCAGACGGTTTCCGCCATTAATGCTGCTAATATTATAATGAATGGAGCAGGTGGAATTAGTTTGTCAGGCGACATGAACATCGGAACAGCACTTACGCTTACCAATGGAAATATCACGCTGGGTAATAATCACCTGGTAATGTCAGGAGGATCTGTTGGTAATGCAGGCAGCCACATAGTTACCAATGGAACCGGCAGGGTAACCAATAATGGAGTAGGGGCCGTATCAGTTGTATTCCCTGTAGCACCAACCGCAACAAGCTATAACCCTGTTGTTATTGCTAATGGCCAGGGAAGGAATTATTCTGTTGGAGTAGTTACCGGTTTACCTGCTGCACCAGCACTTGCCAACAGCGCAAGAGCCATTAACAGAACCTGGAATATCACTGCCAATGCAGCACCTTCGGCTGCTGTAAACATCAGCCTTCAATATGCAGATGCTGATGCAAATGCATCCGCCAGTCCAACTGCAAATATGCAGGTAGGTGTAAGTAATGCCACCAACTGGTTAATTGCCACACCTGCTTCAGGACATATTCCAACAGGAACCCCTTCCGGAAGGATCATACATTATCAGACAGTTTCACTTGGAGAAACCATTGTGTCGAACATTGGAGGAATTAACTTCCCCACAGCCATTCAGAATATTGACGCAGATGTAACCAGTGTAGTGCTTATGCCAAATGTTGTAGATAATATGACATTGCTGAGAATTAATACACTAAGAACAACCAAAGTGAGCTGGACAGTGATCGACGCCAACGGAAGAACAGTGATGGCATTTAACAAACAGGTGTTTGCAGGACAAAATGATATACAATTAGCGTTGGGAAGCCTTGCCAGCGGTTCTTACCAACTGGTTGGATCTACCAGTAAAGGAAAGATTCAGACAGTACGTTTTATACGGCAATGATAAATAATTGAACTTTTTAAAACCCCTGTATTGAACAGGGGTTTTTTTATTAAATGCAGAGATGCTTTATTGTATAATTCACCGGAAAGTTTATGCGTACTGACTTTGGCAGGGAGAATGGAAAATTTCTCAGAGAAAGTAAATTATTACTCCAGGCAAATCATTTATATAATTCTCAATTTCATTTTTTCAGATATGCAGGGCTTCAGATATCAGGCTGCTACAAATATCCTGGCCACTCCATAGGCCGCAGCCGCAGCTGCAGCACTGATCAGCGTTATTCTGACAGCAGAACCCAGGGTATTGATACCGGTAATTTTGCCTTTGAACCAACCCAGTATAAACAGGGATATCAGTGTAATAATGGAAGCGAATTTCAATGCTGTCATTGGGTTTTCTAAAATAAAATAAGGAGCAATTGGTACAATGCCACCAGCAACGTATGCCATACCAATGGTCCACGCCGAACGTTTTAATTTACTATTGTCCGCTGGTAACAGGCCTTCATAATTAGCCATGAAGGCAATCCACTTTTCCTTATCCTTTTCAATTTCCTGAGAAGCCTGTACCTGCAACTGTTCACTCAAACCCAGATTGGCAAAAAACTCTTTTGTATTATTTTTTCCAACATTAGTTTCATCAGTTAGTTCGCCGTATTCTTTTTTTAATTTTTCCTGGTGGTGCTTTTGTTCTGATCTAACTGAAAAATATCCACTCATGGCCATGGCAATTGACCCGGCTGCTATCTCTGCCATACCCGCCATCACTATAATTCCGGTTGATTCAACCGCAACACTTAATCCTGCCGACAAAGCAAAGGGAATAGTAAGTCCATCACTCATGCCAATTACCACATCTCTCAAACGGGTATTGTTTGAATTGTTTTTCTCCAGGTGACCGGGATTGGATGCCATTAAGAAGTTCTTTTTAAATAAGGAAACCTGTGTTGAAAGGTATGGTCTTTACAATTCATGCATCAAATGTTTTTAAACTCTTACCGATGATACCTATACAATCATCAATTTGTTCTTTAGTAATAACCAGCGGCGGAGCCAGTCTTATTTTATCGCCATGTGTTGGTTTTGCCAGTATACCATTTGATTTCATTTCAAGACAAATATTCCATGCTGCCTGTTTATCCTTATGATCAATAACAATGGCATTCAACAAACCCTTACCACGAATGGTTTTTATGTAAGGAGAATTTAATTTTTCAAGCTCCTCCCTGAAGTACTTTCCCATTTCACCTGCGTTCCGCGCAAGATCTTCTTCCACTATCACCTCAAGTGCAGCAATAGCTACCCTGCATGCTAGTGGATTGCCGCCATAAGTGGAGCCGTGTTCTCCCGGGCCTATCAACATCATAATATCATCATCGGCCAGCACTGCACTTACCGGTAAAACGCCGCCACTCAATGCTTTTCCAAGGATAAGAATTTCGGGATGAACATTTTCATGATCACAGGCAAGCATTTTTCCTGTTCGCGCAAGACCGGTCTGGATCTCATCGGCCATGAATAACACGTTTGCGTTTTTACAAAGCTGCCATGCTTTATACAGGTATCCTTCATCAGGCACTACCACACCCGCTTCACCCTGAATGGGTTCAACCATAAAGCCGGCTACGTTTTTATTTTGCAAGGCGTTTTCCAGAGCCGGAATATCGTTGTATGGAATGGACTGAAAGCCTTCCATATAAGGACCAAAATCATTTTTTGCATCAGGATCAGAACTAAAAGAGATCACAGTAGTCGTGCGCCCGTGAAAATTTTGTTTACATACAATGATCACGGCTTCATTTTCTTTGATGCCTCTGGTGCGGTAGCCCCATCGGCGGGCCATTTTTATAGCCGTTTCTACTGCTTCAACCCCACTGTTCACAGGCAATATTTTATCATATCCGAATAAGCCGGTAATATACCTGGCATAATGACCAAAGACATCGCTGTGAAAAGCACGGCTTGTAAGTGTAAGTTGTTTTGCCTGTTGAATGAGTGCATCAATGATCTTTGGATGGCAATGGCCCTGGTTTACTGCTGAATAACCACTTAAAAAATCAAAATACTTTTTACCCTCCACATCCCACATATAAACACCGCTGGCCTTATTTATAACTACGGGAAGAGGATGATAATTATGTGCGCTGTGTTTTTCTTCCAGATCAAGATAAAACTGGGTATTGAACGGATTATAAACATCAGTTGAAGTAACCATATAAAAAATTTAAAGTAATGAAATGATAGCTTAAGGCAAAGAGGAAGAACCCTACTTAGTGATTAAGTAGATCGAGGTTGCACTTAAGGAAGGAAAATCTTGGTATATTCATTTTAAAGAACCTCAAATTTACAATTTAATATGGCATATCAAGTTCCTGCCGCTACAGGTATAGGTCATGTTCACTTAAAAGTTGCTGATATTGAAAGAGCCCTCGGCTTTTACCGCGACATCCTGGGATTTGAAGTGACCCAGAACTACGGCACTCAGGCAGTATTTCTTTCGGCCGGTGGCTATCATCATCACATTGGTTTGAATACCTGGTATAGCAAAGGAAAGGAACCTGCGCCGGTGCAGTCTGCAGGTTTGTTTCATGCGGCTATTCTTTATCCCTCAAAAAAGGACCTGGCTAATATTTTTAAACGGTTGATCGAAAAGAATTATCCTATTACAGGTGCTTCGGACCATGGCGTTTCGCTTGCTATTTACCTGGATGATCCGGATGGAAACGGGATAGAATTATATTGGGACCGGCCAAAGGAAGCATGGACCAGGGACGAAAATGGAAATCTCAATATGATCACCCAGGCTCTTGATCTTGAGGACCTTTTAAAAAATGCGGACAGTTAACCTTTATACACAACACCTGTGGTTGGTGTTTCGTATAACTCTATCCGGCTTAACAAAGGCAGCAGGGGCTTAATTTGCTTCCAGATCCAGATGGTGATATTTTCTGCAGTTGGATTCTCCAGTTCCCTGATGTCATTTATAAGTTTGTGGTCCAGTTGGTCAATAACCACTGCCAATGCATCTTTCAATTCTTTGAAGTCCATGATCCAGCCATAATATGCATCCGGTTCACCTTCCAGGAAAACCTTAAGCCTATAAGTATGTCCATGCATGTTCTTACACTTATGCCCTTCAGCCACATTAGGTAAAAAATGCGCCGAATCAAAAGAAAATTCTTTGTAGATCTCCATTTCGCCGCAAAAGTAAAATAAAGGACCGATTAAATTGTTTTCACAAGGTAAGATGAAGAAAAGTCCAATACAGGATTAACATTTTTTGCAAATATTCCAAATACGGTTGAACCACTGCCACTCAAAGATGAATAAACCGCCCCGGCCTCGTATAGCTGTTGTTTTATCTTTCCGATGGATGGATATTTTTCAAATACCGGTTTTTCAAAATCGTTTTTGAGCATGTCTTTCCAATGTTCCAATGGCGATTGGATGATTTCTGTAAGCGAAGCCGGTCTTCTTTCAATATCCAGTTGCGAAAAAGCCCAGCCGGTATTGATATGGATTCCGGGATTAACAAGGATGATAGTATAGGGGGTTAGGTCCAATTTGATCTCGTTTAAGATCTCCCCCCGGCCTCTGGCCAGGCAAGGCTGGTTGATAATGAAAAATGGACAGTCGCTTCCTAATTGGAGGGCGTATTTTATCAATTGCTCCCTGTTTAACCCAAGCCTGAAAAGTTTATTGAGCTGTAAAATGGTAAATGCACCATCAGCACTTCCGCCACCCAGTCCGGCACCGGAAGGAATCATTTTATGTAAGTGGATGGAAACGGCAGGCAGGTCTTTAAAATCATTCTTTAGCATCTTCCAGGCCCGGATGCAAATATTGTCATCCTGCATGGCATCCAGTTCCAATCCGGAGAGGGATAACACGGATTCCTTTGAATGAGGAGCAGGAATTATTTCCAAAGCATCGGTAAGGTCAACCGGATAAAATATTGTTTCCAGGTCGTGAAAACCATCTTCTCTTTTTTGAAGAATGTTTAAGCCGAGGTTGATCTTACAATTAGGATAAAGGATCACTGGGATTTAATATGGATTTATGGATGGAAATGGAAAAATAATGATCATAGATTAAAAGGCATTTGGAATGACGGATCACTGATGAAACGAATTTAAGGATGGCCACGGAATACTAATTGGGATCACGGATGAAAGGATTTAAGGATGGCTGCGGAATACTAATTGTGATCACGGATGAAAGGATTTAAGGATAGCCACGGATAAACTAAGGGGATCACGGATGGAATGATTTTAAGGATGGCAGTGGAAATTTGTCATTCCACATCGCAAAGCAATAACTTCTATTTGTTCTTCCTGCTATTGATCTCATCCCTGATGGCAATGGCACGGATATAATCTTCCTGTTCCAGAACTTCGTTTAAAAGCGTGTTCAGATCTTCTAAATTCATGGTTTTCAAATCATCCTTGCCGCTACCTTCTTCTTCGGTTGAGGTTACGGTTGGTGTCTTTTTCTTCTTTCCGGTACCGGGGTCTTCCATTAAGATACCTGCACTTTCAAGAATATGTTCGTAGGTATAGACCGGACATCCAAATCTCACTGCCAGGGCCAGCGCATCTGAGGTGCGGGAATCAATTTCAATGGTATCATTATCTGTTGAACAAACCAGTTTTGAATAAAATATGCCTTCCTGGAGGTCGGAAATAATGATCTCATGAAGTTCTATATTAAAGGCAGTCATGAAGTTTTTCATCAGGTCGTGGGTAAGCGGACGGCTGGGTTGCATTTTTTCAAGCGCCACAGCTATTGCCTGGGCCTCAAAACCGCCGATAACAATGGGTAAACGCCTGAGTCCATTCACTTCACCCAAAACCACAGCATAGGAATGGGTTTGCGTGATGCTGTGAGAAAGAGCCACAATTTCCAATTCTATTTTCTTCATAACCTATTAATAAAACAACGCTTTTGCCGGAGGTGCAAACCTACGATTTTAAGTGAAATAAAAACCTTACCCGGACTGAGCAATTGTTGCATACTGAATGTTTTATGCAATGCCTTTTATCTTTTTTATCGCCTGTGTCATCTTCGGCACAATATCAAAGGCGTCACCTACAATACCATAATCAGCGGCCTTAAAAAATGGGGCTTCAGGATCTTTATTGATCACAACGATCACCTTACTTCTATTTACCCCGGCCAGGTGTTGAATGGCACCACTGATGCCAATGGCTATATAAAGGTTGGGGGCAATAGCAATACCTGTTTGCCCAACGTGTTCATTATGCGGACGCCAATGGGCATCTGCCACCGGACGGCTGCATGCAAGAGCTGCACCCAGGGTATCAGCCAGTTCTTCTACCATAGCCCAGTTCTCAGGACCCTTCAAACCACGGCCGGCACTCACTACCACGTCAGCCTCCGTAAGCGCCACTTTACCAGATGTTTTGGTTGAACCTGTTATTTTTATTCTGGGTGCATCAACATCTGCGTTGAATACAGATACTTCAGCAGTTCCGGATCCTTCCTGTATGCTATATGCATTTACATTCAAGGAAATTACCCTGATACCCGATTGAAAAGATACCGTTGCAAAAGCTTTGCCTGAAAATACATTTTTACTAATGTTAAATGATGCGTCGGGCAATGCCGTTGCACCAGAAACCAAACCGGCTTTTAAACGTACAGCAACTCTGGGTGCCAAAGCTTTACCACTTGAATTATTAGAAAATACAATTGTAGTGGCTCCGGTTTGTTCCGCTACCTGTGCAATTACTTTGGTGTACACCTGCGAATCAAAAGTTTTGAGGTTTTCGTGTTGCACATGATGCAATTTTTTGATTCCATACTTTCCCAGCGAAGGCAGATCGTCATTCACATTCCCAAGTACAACAGCTTCGGCCACATCGCCTGATTGTTCGGCGATCTTTGCACCAAAACTTAAGGATTCATGAGATGCTTTTTTTATATGCCCGTCTGTATGATCAACAAATATTAATACGCTCATAGAGATTTTATATTTTATAGCTTATCGCCTGAAAAATTTTAAAAGTCAACACAAAACTTTTTATCAAAAATGTTCAGAAAATTCTGAAACAGTTCTAAATGGCCCTGGCTTCCTCATTCAATAACCTTACTAGCTCTTCTACATTATCCGGAGAAACAAGTTTTACTCCGGCCTTAGCAGGAGGTAAGCCGAATGCTGCGAATTTTGTGAGAGGTTGCACCTCAGCCGGTTCAACAACATTTAATGGTTTTGTTCTTGCCGCCATAATGCCCCGCATATTTGGAATTCTGGCTTCAGCTACTCCTTTCTGTGTACTGACCACTATTGGCAGCGCTACCTCAACGGTTTCTTCGCCACCTTCAATTTCTCTTTTGATGATAGCCGTGGTTCCATTCAACTGGAAGTTGGTGGCCATTGCAACATAAGGCAGATCCAGAAGTTCAGCAATCATTCCGCCTACTGCGCCACCATTGTAATCTATAGTTTCTTTACCGGTGAAAATGAGATCATAATTGTTCTGCCTGGCAATTTCGGCAATTTGCGAAGCCACCTGGAAACTTTCCAGTGGTTCGGTGTTGATGCGGATTGCTTCATCACCACCAAGTGCAAGGGCTTTCCTGATAATAGGTTCAGCATCTGTTCCACCTACAGATACCAGGTGTATAACTATGGAGGGGTCTTTTTCCTTTAGTTCAACGGCACGCACAAGCGAATACCATTCATCGTAAGGATTGATGATCCATTGTACACCGGCTTCAGCGAATTTCGTATTGTTATCAGTGAAGGCTATTTTTGCCGTTGTATCTGGCGTTTTACTTATACAAACAAGTATTTTCATACAGTTAAATTAAATAAATATTTTAGTTAGTTGTTTATGCAACTAATGCACTCCTGCAAATATAAGGCGCAAATATAACCGAAACACGATAGAGTAATGGACAGGATCTCGCAACTCAGGGCATTTTTAGAAGATAATCCGGGCGACAGTTTTTTAAAGCATGCACTGGCTTTGGAATTTGTAAAATTAGGTGATGATGAACAGGCAGGAAAACTGTTTGAAGAGGTGCTCGTGAAAAATGAAAATTATATTGGCAGTTATTTCCATTTATGCCAGGTGCTGATAAGGAAAGGAAATATTGACGAAGCTATTACATGGTTTAAAAAGGGATTGGATAAAGCCAGAGAGGCAGGGGATAATCATGCTTACAGTGAATTGTTAAGTGCCTATGAAGATTTAATTTA
>CAMPIQ010000091.1 GCA_946886475.1 uncultured Chitinophagales bacterium
GGCTTATGAAGAGGAAAATAGAAAAAAATACGCAATACATACAATGATCCTGGCAGGACCTAATGGAAAGAAAATCGGGGAAACAACAGTGTATGAGGATGGTGGCCAAAGTGTACATAAGGTTGAAAGTGGAAACAATAAAGACGGGACACTAAAACATTTATTGATCAGGGAAACCTCTCTTCCATACGGTACATATAGTTTTTCAACCTATAGTAAGAGCCGCAAAACAAAAGAATCTTCCGCTATATTATTTGATTTGTCTGGCAAACAGTTGAGAAACGTTTCAGTTAACATACCCCCCGAATCCTATTATGTTGGCAGTGTAACAAATTTTAAGGGTGAACTTTTTACCTGTTATTACCTGGAAAAGGAATTGGTTGTGGAAAAATTCGACAGTACAATAAAGTCTATTAGGAAATTACAAACAGCACTACCAATTCATAAGCTAGCTGATTTGTCAACGATTTTATATGCTGATCCGGCCAACAACCAACAGGTTTGGATTACTGCTACTTATAGGAATTCAGGTAAGGATGAAGTCCGGCAAACGCTTGGTTTTAATTTCGAGTCAAAAAAAATAATATCGTCAGATGAAGAATTGCTCAATAAGGATTTTTCCAATTCAATAGGGATGACCGAAGTAAAAGATATTCAACGTGCTAACCTGAGGAAAATTTCCAATTTGAAACCGGTGGGTTTAATCTCAACAGATGATAATGTCATTGTACTGGAACAGATAGAATACACACAGGAACATGGGCCAAGAGGATCTCTGCGTTATCTTACGCATGGTTTGATCATCAGTTTTTTTGATAAAAATCTCAGAAAAAGAAAATCCATTGGTTTTAGCAAATGGTATGAAGGTTTTCGAGGAATAGGATTGACTGTGGGTTATTACACTAATGGAATAAAATTATTCTTTGCAACTCCGGCAATGGGCTTGCAATCATATACCAATTTATTTGGTATTGTTGATCTAAAAAGCAAGAGCTTCGAAAAAATCATTCCCCTGGATAATGGCCATCTCGGTAATGATAATACCATTGAAGGTGGTGCTACCTTCTGGTTTAAGGACAACGCCCTGATTAGTTATGTAGTTTCAAAAGATGGCTTTTTTTCTGTTCCATCTTACAAACAGGCCTTACAAAAAATCTCATGGTAACCTGCAGGTAGTGGATAAAGTGGATTAACAAAAGAAATTTATATTTGAAACACCTAACTAACACATGGCACTATGGACTGGAAACAATAATTAACCGGCACTTTGTTAGCTCAAAGCTTAGTCATTAATTCAGCATCGGGCTTTTATTCATCATGCTGGTCCTGGATTCGAAATAGATCTGTTCAAAACTCCTGGTTTCATATTCATTGATCCTCCTGAAAAACCTGGAAGGGTCAATGCCTTCAACTGATTTAAAACCGCAGGCTTCCATGATCTCCCTTGTTGCGGTGATCGTCTTTGAATGAAAACTGGCTACCCTTACTTTTTTGTCTGCCGGATCCAGTCCCTTATATAATGCCGGGTTCTGGGTGGCCACGCCCACCGGGCACCTGCCGCTATCACAGATCAGTGCCTGTATGCAGCCGAGCGACATCATCATGCCTCTTGCACTGTAACAGGCGGAAGCGCCCAGGGATAATACTTTTAGTATATCAAACCCGGTAATGATCTTTCCTGCTGCCAGGATCTTAATATGCCCGGACAGGTTAGCATCTTCCAGCGATTGTTTTACAAATGCCAGCGCTTCGTAAAGCGGCATGCCAAGATGGTCGGTGAATTCAAGAGGCGCAGCACCCGTACCGCCTTCGGCTCCGTCAATAGAAATAAAATCAGGAATGATACCGGTATTGATGATGGCATTGCAGATGTCGGTAAATTCCTGTTTATCGCCAATGCATATTTTGAAACCAACCGGTTTGCCTTCTGAAAGTTCTCTCAGGTACTGGAGAAAGGTCATCATTTCAATGGCGTTTTTAAATTCGCTATGGCTGGTAGGGGAATGCACCGTGGTACCCGGAGCCACCAGGCGGATGGCTGCAATTTCCGGTGTGTTCTTCGATGCCGGTAAAATGCCGCCATGTCCGGGCTTGGCGCCCTGTGATAGTTTCAGCTCGATCATTTTTACCTGCGGCCGCAATGCATTTTTCCTGAATGCAGTGGGATCAAAACGGCCTTTTTCATTCCGGCAACCAAAATAGCCGGTACCGATCTGCCATACCAGGTCTCCACCCTTCAAATGATAAGAGCTGATACCGCCTTCTCCGGTATTGTGTGCAAATCCACCCAGTTGAGCGCCTTCGTTTAGCGCTTCAATGGCGGTTTTACTAAGCGCTCCATAGCTCATGGCGCCAATATTATAAATGCTGGCATGATAGGGCTGGAGACACTGGTGATTTCCAATCCATACCCTTAGATCTTTTTCCTCCAGCTGCACAGGATAAATGGAATGCGACGTCCATTCATAACCGGGCCTGGTGGGATCTGCCTGCATGCCAAAGGCAACGGTTTGTTTTTCGTTTTTCGACCGTTGATAAACAATGGACCGCTGCCGCCTGTTGAATGGTTTTCCATCAAGGTCAGATTCAAAAAAATACTGGCGCATTTCAGGCCTGATGGATTCAAACAAATAACGGAGGTGTCCCACCACAGGAAAGTTCCTGATGATGGCATGCCTGGTTTGTAAGGCATCGCGAAGGGCAAGCAGTAAAATAGGGAAGGTGATGATCATTGTCCAGTACCAGCTGCTGCTTATGAATAAACCAAGGGCTGATACTATTACATTCAGCAATAAAATTGTTAATACAATCATCATCCTTACGGACAGATTCGGGCGTTTCATATGTATAAATTGAATTCCAGTTATTTTATGAACTGGTTAATATGTTTTTGTTCTGAATGGAGTGTTCTTTTCCGGCTTATGCTGCTGAAGCATAACACCAAAGCTATCCCGGTTTTAGTTCCGGGATGAAGTATTAAAGTCCTTAAAGGAAGAGAAATAATAAAGCGATGAACAGAAGGGAAAAAACTCAGTAAATGAACAGGTATAACTATCCGTGGTATCCAGCAAAACTTGCCGGAAGTGTATACTAAGATCCATATGTGAACGGATGCCTGTCATTGGAAAACAAAATTAATCTTTATAAAATCTTTATTTGCACGATTTGGTTGCAATCCTGTTAAAACAGGTGGTTCACTCCAGCTTTTCAGCATGTAACTGGGAAACAGCCATTACCGTGAAATATCTTTTCTTTCCAGGGGTTTCCCAGGATATATCTTCACCTCTTTTAAAGCCCAGCAAAGCTTTTCCGATTGATGAAAAAACGGAAACCCTGCATTTCCTGTGGTCACTTTGTGCGGGTAATACAAGGGTATAGGTATAATTTACCCGCGCCATCTTATCTCTGATTATAACTTTTGAATACAGCCTGATGGTATCCCAGGGAAAATCCCCGGCAGGCAGGATGTTCGCGTGTTTAATGGCACCGATCCATTCAGCCATGCCAGCCTGGCCCATCAACTGCTTTTCGTGGTTTTTAATATAATGCATCAATTCATTGAAATCTTCATCCGTAAGAATGAGTTGATTCTTTGTTTCAGTAATCATTTTATCCGGTTTAAAGTATTAGAAATGCCCTACCCGCGGTGTGCAGGTAAAATATCAGTAGTGATACCTTGTCCTTGCTAATTAGCAGGACAGAGAAGCATTGAAGACCTTTAAACTGGAATAATAATAAAGATGGGAACAAAAAGGTTGAAACTCAGTGAATGAACAGGCATCACCATCCTTCATATCAGAAGTGACGGGGAGAGAATAATGATGATATTGATTTCCTGTTTGCATGAATGGCAAACATAATCAATAAATGATGAATAAACATTTCGCTCATGGGCGCCATGAAAAACGGATCACTGAGGGCATGAGAACCACGATGGTCAATGAGAAAGGTTTGGGACTAGTTCATTGTTAAATGTTTCCCTGCACTTCGTGCTCCATTTTGTTCTCCGTGTAACTCAATTGTATCATATCACTCTATTGTACGTGTAACCAAATTACTCCATACCATAATTCGCTTGTTCTCACGTTTATCCTCTTAGTTCGCCGACAAATAATTATAATCCTTCAGCAACACCTCCAAAAATTCAAATGGCGAAAGGGTTGTCTGGATCTTCAAATGATTTTTGATCTTTTCGCTGGCCATTTCTGCAAGGTTATAGTCGCCTTTTTTTCTTGCGGTATCCAGAATTCCTTTTAATGAATTCATATCACGGTCGCTGAGTTGCATTACCTGTGGGAAGGATGGAACATAGTTATCGGCAACCTGTAAGAACACGGTATCTTCTATGGTATGTTTTTCGGTGGCTTTGATCAGCAGGGTATGTGCCAGCATATCGCCAAGCCGTTGGTTTTTCTTACTTGTATTCACCAGAATGATATCAGTAATGAATAACCCTAGTGGAATACCAACCCGCCAGAAATTCTCTGGGTTTCCACCTCTGCCGGCCGTTTCAACAATCAGTATCAATATGATCACAGCCATCAGGTCTGAAGTTCTTATCAGCCAGCGGATCACATACTGGCCAATGCCGGGCTGGCCGCCATTTTCATTGACCACCCTGATCTGCATGATCTTTTTACCAAAACTCTGTCCGTTCATGGTGGCTTCGCAAATGAGATGATAGGCAAGGAATGGTATCAGGAAGAGCAGCAATACCACCCACATCATTTGTTCATTTACAGATGTTGATAATGATTCAATGATGGCTATGCTGATCCTTGTATAAATAAACAGGATAACAATATCAATACACCATGCTGCCAGCCGCCGCAGGAAGGAGGCTGCGGGAAATTCCAGTTCAATATTAAAATTTGTCATGATACGGATCACGGACATGCAGGTAATTTGGAGTTAAATTAAGATTAAAAGGTTAAAAGAAGTTAAAGAGGGTAGTTAAGAGGAAAAAAGCGAGAAAGGGGTTAAAGAATTTGATCTATCTGTGTAAAGTTCATTTTTTAAATAACGGGCCCGTAAATTAAACTGTGTCTGAAATTATTGCCCGTACCCGGTTTTCCTCTTTTTCTCTTTTAACCTCTTAGCCCTAATTTGCCGGATCGCACCATTATAGTATTTTACAATCCTAAACAGGGGGCATTGAGAGAAGGACTGTTCATCAAAAAAAACAAGAACCGGTGGGAAAAACTGGAGGCAGAGGCGCCTTCAACACCCGATGAAATGGCCAGGGATTTCACCCGGCTGGTGGATGATCTTGCCTATGCCAAAACATTTTATCCCACCAGCAGGGTTACACGCTATATCAATTCACTTGCGGCTCGAATTTACCTTCGCATTTACCGCAACCGGAAGGAAGAATCCAACCGTCTGGTGAAATTCTGGAAATATGATGTGCCATTTACTGTTGGCAAACATTACAGAACCATACTTGTAGCGCTGGTCATTTTCTGGGTGTTCTTTGCCATTGGTTTTTTTTCATCCTCAAAAGATCCGGCATTTGTGAGTGAAGTACTGAGCGAAGAATATGTTCGCATGACGGAAGAAAATATCCGCAATGGAAATCCGTTCGACGTGTATGCCAACGAGAATTCATTTGTGATGTGGATCAGCATCATGATCAATAACATTCTTGTTTCGTTCAATTATTTTTTCCGGGGGATACTTCTTGGTATTCCCAGCCTCACGGCATTGGGATTTGAATCAGTAAGGATAGGCGCTTTTGAAGAAATGTTCTTTTCCAATAACCTGGGAGGCCAGGCGGTGGTAACGGTATTGATCCATGGCATGCTGGAACTCACCGCCATAATCATTGCCTGTGCCGCCGGTGTGATCATGGGAACCGGTTATCTTTTTCCAAAAACAGGAAGCAGGTTTGCTGCTTTCCGCGAAGGGGTGAAGGATGGCGTAAAACTGGTGATCGGGCTCATACCTGTATTTGTGATCGCTGCCTTTTTTGAAGGCTATATTACCCGTCATTATAAAATGCCATTGCCAATGAGTGTTGCCATACTTTCCGTATCTGCCCTATTCATTACCTGGTATTTTATCCTGCTTCCCATTAAATTAAGAAAACAATTAAATAAGGCAGGGGAGATGCCCCTTCATGGTTAAAGTTTTTTCATACCTGTTGTTTCTAGGGATGCTCACCCTTCCATCTCCGCTTCCGGCGCAGGATTATGGAGTACAGGACAGTTTATATATTGAAGAAAATCTGAGGCAGGAAGAGGATGAACTGCAAAGGTCCGGTTCGTATTTTAACGTTCGGGAACAGCCGAAAAAGATCAGTGAAAGAAATATTGAAGAAGAGAAAATTCATTCTATCAAAACGGAAGAAGACTATTGGTATGCCGACCTTCAACCGGAAAAGAAAAAAGAAAAGCCGGAGCAAAAGAATTTTTTGCAGGGTGATTTTTTTAAAACCCTGTTCTGGATCCTGCTCACCGGTGGATTTGCAGCTTTATTGATCTGGTTCCTGGCATCAGGGAATATCAGTTTATTTAAAAGGAGAACACAGGTAAATGATGAGGAGGAGGATGCACTGGCCGGAGCGGAGGACATATTTGCATTGAACTATGACCGGGATATTGAAAAGGCGGTGAATGGCGGGAACTTCAGGCTTGCAGTGAGGTTATTGTACCTGCAGACCTTAAAGGATATGGCGGAAAAAAATATCATCAGGTATTCGCACGAGAAAACCAACAGTGATTATTTATTCCAGCTGGCCAAATCACGTTACTATAAAAGCTTCTTCCGGCTTACACGGCATTTTGATTATACCTGGTATGGACAGTTTGTATTGACACCGGAGGCGTTCCAGTCTGTACAAAAAGAATTTTCATCATTTAAACAGCAACTGAACTGATGAAAAATATCCTTCCATACCTGGCCGGTTTGCTGGTTGCAGCATTGATAGTGCTGGTAATTGTATCTGCCAACAGGAATGGTCCTAAAAAATTTGACCAGCGGGTAACGTTAAGGCAGCAGGACAAAATTCCATATGGTACTTCAGTGGCCAAAAGGCTGTTGCCTGAAATGTTCCCCGCGGCTGAAATTTATTATGACCACAATCATCCCGGTTATTGGGATTCAGTGGCTGTTACTTCCTATAACCAGGCCGTGATCCTGATGTCGAAAAATTTTGAAGCAGAACAGTATGAATTGGAAAGGCTGATGGATTTTGTGGAGAATGGCAATTATGTTTTTATAGTAGCGAAATCTTTTTCAGGTGATGCAAGAAGGCTATTCCATTTCTCCTATGCCACAGACCTGATGGGTGATCTGATTCCCGCGGAAGACAGTCTGGGTTTGCAATTGAATACCGACTATTTTTCTACAGGCCGGGATTTTGTTTTCCCCGGTAAAAAATATGACAGCTGGTTCACATCAATTGATACAGCATTTACGCATCAACTGGGAACGGACAGGGATGGAAGACCCAATTTCATCAGGATAAACAAAGGAAGCGGTTCTTTGTTCATTCATGCTGCACCAGCGGCATTCAGTAATTATTTTATTCTTCACAGAGATAATTACCTCTATTATGAAAAGGTTATGTCCGTGATCCCCGGCCATATAAACAGCATTTTATGGAATGATTATTACATGGATAAACAGGCAGCGCGGCCGGAAAAGAAAAAGAACTGGCTTTCCGTTTTATTCAGGTATGAATCATTCAAGTGGGGATTGCTGACAGCCATTATCACCCTGCTGCTTTTTGTTCTGCTGGGGTCAAGACGCAGGCAGCGAATGATACCGCCTTACAGCAAGCCAAAAAATGATTCGCTGGATTTTGTAAAAACAATGGGAAGGCTTTACCATGAGAAAAGAGACCATACCGACCTTGCAGGAAAAATGAGTGTTTATTTCAGGGAACATGTGAGATCGGTATATAATCTATCCACACAAAACATGGATGAGGAATTTATAAGGAGCCTGCATGTAAAATCGGGTTATCCTGTTGCATCATTAACGGAGATCGTATCTTTTATCAATCAATTAGACCGTAATTCCGCTATAAGTGAACATGACTTATCATTATTTCACAGGCAACTGGAATTATTTTATCAAAAAACCTAAAATGGAAGAACAAATTTTTGAATCAAGAACGGATCTGGCAGAGTTGAACGAAGCCGTATTCAATGTGCGTGAGCAGATCAGGAAGGTTATTGTTGGCCAGGATGAAATGGTAAAGCTGATCATTGCAGCCCTGCTGGCAGATGGACATGTATTAATTGAAGGGGTGCCCGGCGTAGCTAAAACACTAACGGCAAAACTGGTTGCCCGGTCTTTATCTGTACACTTTTCCAGGATACAGTTCACGCCCGACCTCATGCCTTCCGATGTATTGGGTACGCCGGTGTTCAATCCCAGGGATGCCATATTCGATTTTAAGAAAGGACCCATATTCAGCAATATTGTTTTGATAGATGAAATAAACAGGGCCCCTGCCAAAACACAGGCTGCCTTGTTTGAAGTAATGGAGGAAAAGCAGATAACGGTGGATGGTAAAACATACCAGATGCAGGCTCCCTTCATGGTGCTGGCTACGCAAAACCCTATTGAGCAGGAAGGAACCTACCGGCTGCCCGAAGCGCAACTCGACCGATTCCTTTTCAAGGTTTTGGTACCTTACCCGGATGAAGCGCAAGAATTTGAGATCCTTAACCAATTCCATAATCTGGGCAATACGGATATATTGTCCATAGTTGAAGAAGTGCTCACATCAGAAAAGATCATCAGGATCCGCAAGCAGGTTAAGACACTGGTGATAGAAGAAAAATTACTTCAGTTCATTGCCAGGTTAACGCATCAGACAAGAAATCATAAATCCATTTATCTCGGCGCTTCGCCCAGGGCATCACTGGCCATCATGAATGCGGCCAAAGCCATGGCAGCCATCAGCGGAAGAGATTTTGTAACACCGGAAGATATACTGGAGGTGGTGCCACCGGTATTGCGTCATCGCATCATTCTCTCACCTGATAAAGAAATGGAAGGGATAACAGAGGACAATGTGATTAAACAAATCATTCAAACCATGGATATCCCACGCTGATGTTTAGAAATTTGCTGGCATACTGGGATAACACATCGTTTCAACTGAACAGGGTTGTTTATTATATTCTGTTTGGCGCTGCCGTATTATTTATGCTCAGCTATTTTGTACCCTTTCTTTTTACCATTGCACAATTGGTGCTGGCCTGTCTGGCTATGGCGCTGATCATTGATCTTTATTTGTTGTACCGGGTAAGGAAAGGCATACATGCACAACGCATCATTCCATTAAGGCTCAGCAACGGTGATGACAATAAGGTGATCATTGAAATGGAGAATGATTACGATTTTAAAGTGCAATGCCAGGTAATTGATGAACTACCGGTGCAGCTCCAGGAAAGGAAATGGATAAGGTATGCTGAGATGGAAGCCCGAACTCCGTATCAACTGGAATATGTAATAAAGCCAGTGGAAAGAGGTGAATATGCGTTTGGGAATATAAATGTATTTGTTGAAGGTCCATTGAGGTTGAGCAAGCGCCGTTATATTTTTGACGATCACACAACTGTAAAGGTTTATCCTTCATTTGTACAGATGAAACGTTACCAGTTGATGGCAACCGGTACTCATTTACAACAAACAGGCGTAAAGCGAATGCGAAAGCTTGGCCATAGCATGGAGTTTGAACAGATCAAGGATATGTGAGAGGAGAAGATTACCGCACCATCAACTGGAAGGCAACGGCACGGCACGGCGACCTGATGGTAAATAATTATACCGATGAAAGAAGCCAGCAGATCTATTGTATCGTTAATATGGGAAGGGTGATGAAGATGCCTTTTGAAGGAATGACCCTGCTTGATTACGCCATCAATACTTCGCTGGTATTAAGTAATGTGGCATTGCAGAAACAGGATAAGGCAGGGTTGATCTGTTTTGGGCAACAGATAGATGCTTTTATTCCGGCTGATAAAAAGCCCACTCAGATCAGCCATATCATGGAAGCTTTGTACAGGAGTGAAACCAATTTTCTGGAACCCGATTTTGAAAAATTATTTTCAGTTGTACGCAACAAAATCACGCACAGAAGCCTGTTGGTGTTGTTTACCAATTTTGAATCGTTGGAAAGCCTGGAAAGAGAACTGCCTTCACTGAAAAGACTGGCGCATTACCACCTGCTGATGGTGATATTTTTTGAAAATACCGAACTGAAAAAGCTGACCGATTCAAAAGTGTACACAACCGAGGATATCTACATTAAAACCATTGCCGGAAAATACCGTTACGAAAAGCAACTCATTGCCCGCGAACTGCGCCGGCATGGCATCATTTCCGTGCTCACTACGCCGGATAAACTGTCTATCAACAGCATGAATAAGTATTTGGAATTGAAGAACAGGCAGTCTATTTAGTTCGGAGTTCAGAGTTCGGAGTTTAAAGTTCAAAGTTCAAAGTCGGGTCGTTTATAGAATTTAGAGTTTTACTGTTGCATTAATAAACCCTAAACTATCCCTTACTTTTGCCCATGCAAACCACTAACCTATACGAAGAGGGGCAGGTGTTGTTGATAGACAAACCCATTGAATGGACCTCTTTTGATGCTGTAAGAAAAGTGCGGTATCTCACCAAAACAAAAAAAGTTGGACATGCCGGTACGCTTGATCCGTTAGCTACCGGTTTACTAATTATCTGCACAGGGAAGTTCACCAAAAAGATCAATGAGTTCATGGCACAGGAAAAGGAGTACACCGGTTCCATTACAATTGGTGCCACAACACCCACTTATGACCTGGAAAGTGAACCCGAGAATCATAAGCCATTTGACCATATTTCGAAAAATGAACTGGATGCATGTGTCAAAAATTTTACAGGACCAATTATGCAAACGCCGCCCATTCATTCTGCCATCAAAAAAGAGGGCAGGCGTGTATATGAACTGGCCAGGAGAGGAGAGGAGGTTAAACTTGATCCACGTCCGGTTACCATATCAGCATTTGAAATCGTAAAATTTGAATTGCCGCTTATTCATTTCAGGGTGGTATGTACTACCGGAACTTACATAAGAAGCCTGGCCAATGATTTTGGAGCATGTCTTGGTACAGGAGGATATCTTAGCAGTCTTTGCCGTACCCGCATCGGTAATTTTTTATTGAAGGACGCATTGACGATGGAGGGATTTGAGGAGAAAGTCAGGAATAGCAGATGATGCAAAGTTCAAAATTCAAAGTTCAAAGTTCAAAGTCGGTGAACTACAGAATGGAGTATCCTTCAATTACCTGAATGAGTCTAGAGTCTCAAGTCCCTGGGTATAATTTTCCGGCTACTAATTGCGAACTTAAGGCTCTGACTTTGAACTTTGAGCTCTGAACTCTCGCCGCCTCCCGACTAAATCTAAAAAGGATAATTAATGCCCAGCTGAAACTGCGCGCCTCTTCTTCCGTTCTTATCACCAAATCCAAGTCGCCAGTTATAGAACCATTTATTTTGCGCTTCAACAACAGAAGGGCTGGGGTCTTTGGCTTTCCATGCAAAATCAAGACGAAGTTTCAGAAAACCGAAATCATAACGAAAGCCGGTTCCCACTCCAATGGCCAGGTCTTTCCACAGCCGGTCAAACCGGAACTCGCCATTTGGAAAGTCATCATTTTTTCTCAGGAACCATACATTCCCAATGTCGGTGAACAGGGCGCCTTCCAGAGGAAAACCCAGGAGTTCAACCATATGGTATCGGTATTCAATATTGGCCTCCAGGCGGATGTCGCCAAACCTGTCGGGAGCCACTTCCTTGTCAAATGATTTAATGGTAGAACCAGGTCCTAACTTTCTTACGGTCCAAGCCCTCATACTGTTTGGTCCGCCGGCATAATATTGTCTGAAGAAAGGAAGGTATTTATCATTACGGTTATGTGTGGAAGGAAGTTCATATCCAATTCCAATGAATGTTCTCCAGGCTATTGCGGTGCGGCGGATCTTTCTGGTTTGTGTGAACTCTGCATCGAGTTTGATAAAACGGTAAAGGTTACTGTCTAAAAAACTGTTTTTAATTAAGCCGGAAACAAGACCTGAAGTTTCGCCGCTGAATCTAAGGATATTGGTCACACTTTTTTTATTCTCATCTTCAGGCTTTCCTCCAACAACAGAAAGATTTACAAGGCTTGACAGGATCAGTCCATCGCTGAATATGTATTTATAAGACTGATTGGAGTCGATCAGATCCTCCAGTCTTTGTCTTTTATCAAGAAAATTATATTCAATATTAGGAAACCGGATGCCCCAGAGTTTATTTCCATACCGCGCTTCATAACCCCATGAAGTGTTCACTGATGTAACCTCATAGAAATCTTTACGGAAAGTTGATCCGAGGTTGAGGGTGAGAAATGTACGCCGGTCATCTGCATTGCGAAAAATATTCCGGGGCAGTTCCCTTGGAAAATGTATGGTATTGCTTAAGGTGATCTGCCGGGTCTGGATCGGTTCATCAACCGTATTTCCCAGTTCAATTCCGTATCGCGCATTGGTATTGGCCTGTGCAGCTACCCTGGCAAAGTTCCGGTCTGTGATACCTAAGGAAAGGCCTAGTCCAACAAGGCTTCCTTCGGAAAGAATGTTACCGGTATTCCTGCTTACTTCAAAATTGGTATTGAAGCTATAGCGGTCTGCAGGCGTCAGCCTGATGTTGAAATCAACCGTGTCTTCACCCGGCCTTGGTATCTGGTCAATGCTTACCAGTCGCCATGCGCCCAGTGAATTGAATTTATTTTGGGTTTTAAGAAATTCACTTTGTCTGTAGAGGTCACCGGGACGGAGATAAACGAACCGTATTAATTTCCTTGTCTTGAATAGATCCCGGTATGAAATAAAACGTAACCTGGAATTGATAAAACGATCAACCACCGGTGTATACTGGTTGTTGATGCTGGTATCCGGATTATAATCAGGATATACATTTACATTACCTATATAATACTGGGTAAGTTTTAAAGGATCGGGATCAGGCTTCAGTCTGATCTCGAGATCGGCGGTTGGGTTTTCTCTTTGCAGTCTGATGGCTTCAAGTCTTCTGGCCAATTCCACCGGGTCGAATGTTGGAGCAAGTATGGCCCTGCCTACTGTGTCCCATACTGCTATCAGCTGGTCGCGGGTAAACCTCAGGTATCCATTGTTCCTGTAAACATCCGACAGGCGATCCAGTTCTGCAGAAATCAGCGGTTTGGAAAACGGATCTCCTTTGGAGATCATTTTATCATCTAAAGATGCTATAGTTATCTTTTGTAGCGTATCCGTACGGGTTATATAATCCGAATCCCTTACATTATACCAGATGGAATCCAGGGTAACCTGTTTGCCGGGAATTACGGTAAAGTTCAGAATAGCCCTCTGTTGTCCGTTTTTTTGAATGATGGTATCGTTAAAGATGATGCTGTCACGGTAATATCCGATCGAATTCATTAAAGCGCTCATGAATTCCCTGGTCTTTGCAACATTGATACTGTCGTATACCGGAGGATTGTCCAGAACTTTGGTAACCAGGAATTTTCTTTGCCAGCGTACCTTTACACTATCGTGTAATTGCTGCTGGAGCTGGCTTTTCAGAACCTTTCTGTCCTCGGTGCTATATTCACCTTCAATATTGATATTTGTTTCGTAAACAAAAGGTTTATTAACTGGATAATTCCTGACAGTGCAGGAAAAAAATAACGCGGAGGCGGCAATTACAATAAGGAAATAATGGTATTTGTTTTTTTTTGCCGCGTAAACGCTCATAAATGATAAAACCGGTCTATGCTAAGTAAAAAGGAAATCAAAGATATTCAAAGTTTAAGCCATAAAAAATTTAGAAAGGAGTTAAAGTTATTCATAGCGGAAGGACCAAAGATAGTGTCTGAATTATGGCAACTGATACCATCACAGTTTGAACGGATATATGCAACAGGAAATTGGGAGGGCCATGCATCTGATGATATCACTGTAATGGTAACTGATCAGGAACTCGAAAAGATCTCAGAACTCAAAACGCCAAACCAGGTATTGGCTGTGATCCGCCAGTTTGAGAATTATGAACCTGAATGCAGCGGCCTTACGCTTTACCTAGATGCTATTCAGGATCCTGGAAATCTTGGAACGATCATCAGGATAGCCGACTGGTTCAATATTGGACAGGTGGTATGCAATGAGGGCTGCGCGGATATGTATAATCCAAAGGTCATTCAAAGTACTATGGCCAGTATGGCACGTGTACATGTATATTATGATGAAGAAGGCAGCTGGCTTTCGAAACAACAGGTTCCCATTTATGCTGCAACGTTAGATGGAAGTAATTTGAGGGACCAGCCCAAAATAAAAGAAGGCATATTGGTCATCGGAAACGAATCCAGGGGTATCAGTGAACAGGTGATGAAGCTCGCCACTAAAAAAATCACCATCCCAAAAACCGGAAATGCAGAGTCGTTAAATGCCGCGGTCGCTACCGGAATTATTTTATATGAGCTAACACAATAGGCTAAGAGGTTAAGCTAAGAGGTTAAAGGAGAGTAAGGAGGAAAAGAGAAAATACAGAGCCTCTTTTTTTCTCTTTCCCCTCTTTCGACCTCTTAGCCCAAATAATCAAAAGACCAAAAAAGAGAATGAATAAAAAACAAAAAACTGAAGAATCTCCTCTTTTTCTCTTTCCCCTCTTTCAACCTCTTAGCCTAAGTAATCAAAAGACCAAAAAAGAAAATGAATAAAAAACAAAAACTGCAGCATCTCCTCTTTTTCTCTTTCCCCTCTTTTAACCTCTTAGCCCAAATAATCAAAAGACCAAAAAAGAGAATGAATAAAAAACAAA
>CAMPIQ010000092.1 GCA_946886475.1 uncultured Chitinophagales bacterium
GGATCTCATTACCAGATCTCCTTCTATTATCTGAATCAAGGATCTCATTATTAGGATCTCATTAACTGGATCTCATTACCAGGATCTCCTTCATCCGGGATCTCATTCCAAGAATTCATTATCAGTATCTGGATTATCAGTATTTCACAACCTTGATTTCCTACCTGGAATTCTTCCCAGAATCTCCCAACCTCCGAGGTTCACGGAAGCAACCTCCGAGGTTCTGGAAGCAACCTCCGAGGTTCTGGAAGCAACCTCCGAGGTTCACGGAAGCAATCGCCGAGGTTCACGGAAGCAACCTCCGAGGTTCTGAAAATCTTATTTTGATAGTTCCAGGCAATAAAAACCCTACCGTTTATCAACTTTGCGAAAGTTGAGCACTTGAAATTCTTCTGACTTTTCCGCGCATTAAGGCCGATTAGTAATGCTCAGTTTAATTTTATTCCGTCCACCCGAGTTTGCCGAACTGTTAGTTGCAATACGCATTTCGAAGTCTAAATTATTTCCCATTACTTGGTATGACATTTTAATAAGCTGTAAATGAAATCCAAAACCTTTACTTCACAAAAGGGTTGTTTTCGCCTAACACTTCCTGTAGAATGGGATGAATCTAACGACGGTGAAGAAAATACTTATTCTTTTTTCAATTCTAAATATTGGACTGGCAATTTAAGAATAACACCATTTCGTTGGACACAACTTGCTGACCAGAATGAAGACAAAGCCGCTGAATTTATTTCAGATGAACTTTCAGAAAATATCGGTGGCGGCTAAAATAAAAATTGGCAACTTTGATTCTGTTCACTATAAAAAGGATATAAAACAGGATAACAACTTATTAGTGGTCTACTATTGGGCGATTGGGAAAAGGAACGTTCTTTTCATTTGCTCGTTTACCATTGATTAAAAGATAGAGTCAACTAAACATAATCAGGCACAGCTTAAAACCATTCAAAATATAATTAAGAGCATTAAAATATATTGATACTTGTGCCCCCTAATATTGCTTGGAAAAAATGCCAGCTGCAGAATAAATAATGGGCAGTTGTTTTTCAATCAGCTATAAAATAAATTTCCAGGTTAACGGAATTTTAAGACAAAATATTTACATGAACAATAATTATCCTAATATTATCTGAGTGAATATATTAAACTGCTTTTTGTTTTTTTCATCACTGGCTGATCATGAAATTTCACAAAGGATTCAACCGAACCAAACCATTTTATCACTTCATCTGCTTTTACAAAATTATTTTGCTCACTCACGATTGAATGATATGAACTATGTGGCCAGCTTTCAACCTTTTTACTCAAACCATGATGAACCGGATTTGAATGTACATAGTGAACCAGTTTTGTATAATAGTCCGGATTGTTTACAAGTCTACGGCAGAATGGCTCAATAAATAGTTTTCCCTTGCGCCCAAATTGAAAATTAAAAGATTTAGTATAAGCATTAAAAAAATTGCTGAATTGCTGAAGAAGGAACTTAGGCTGCATATGCAATTCCTGATATGAATACTTAAGCTTTTCCACCTGCTTAAAAATTTCCTCTGAATTGTTGAAGCGCAGAAAGAAATGAAAGTGATTAGGTAGAAGCGAATAGGAAAAAAGATCGGATACCGGAGAAATATATTTCTGAAAAAGCTCGAGGAAATAATAATAATTATCCTCTACGAGAAATAACTTCTCGTTCCCAACAGCTCTGTTAAACACATGGAAATAATCGCCAGGCACCAAAATTTCTCTGAACTTAGACATAAGACCAAAACTATACAGGACCGTTTTACTTCAGAAGGGAAAAAACCCAGTAGATTATGTTTTTTTCTTTTGCTATTGCCCGGGGCAAGAGGCTACATAAAAGCTGCATTAGCTGGCCTATTTTGATAAAAAAAGACTTTTCTAATTTCTAAGATCAATTTATGCTTCTAATATATTATTTGGTATGCCTTTGTTAGCGTAAAGGATTCAACCACTGCTCATATTTTTATGTTGGTCTGTTGCAGTTTGCAACCTCCGAGGTTCCGGGCCCAACCTCCGAGGTTTAGTCTGCCAACTTATACAAAAGCTTTACCTGCGGATCTATTGAAAACATAATCCGGTTTCCTTTGACAGGGACCTTAAAAACGGATTCCTTTTCTTTCACTTCGAACCTTTCCCTTATCAATCCTCCATCTTCGTCAACAATTTCAAAATCCAGGAAAAATCTGTAGGGCTCATCCTGCTGTGTAATGTAGATATACCAATGGCCATCCTGGATCCTGGATTCCATTTTTAATTCCGGGATTCCGGCACGGTACAGCCACTGGTCAAAGAACCACGTAAGTTCTTTACCCGATACCCTTTCAGCTACCTGCTCAAAATCTCTGGTACCCGCATTCTTTCCCTTGAACCGTTCATAATAAGTACGGATGATCTCCCTGAATTTTATGTCCCCAACCTCATTTCGGAGCATGTGTAATACCCACCCTCCCTTCTGATAACTGTTTGCATTAAGCAATTCCATATTAGAACAGATACTATCTACAACAGGATGTTTATGTTTGGTGGCAAATTCAAGTATCTCCTCCCTGTCATCTTCAAGCCTCTGATTCATACTGTCAACTCCATATTTATTTTCCAGATAGATATTGGTGAGATAAGTGGCAAAGCCTTCACTTAACCATAAATGATCAAAAGATTTTTCAGTGGCCATGTTGCCAAACCACTGATGGGCTATTTCATGGGCAAGCAGGTCCTCGGAATCACGCTCACCTGTAACTGAACCCTCTGAATAAAAAATAGCTGAAGCATTCTCCATACCACCAAACATGGTTTTTGATTGCACATTCGCCAGCTTTTTATAAGGATAGTCGCCAATGTATTCCATGAAAAATTTGAGAATACCTGGGGCTAAAGCATAATCATAAAACCCCTTAGCGCTGTCCTGTGGAAATATCCAGGCACTGACGGGAATATTTTCAGGACTGTCAGCAAATATTTTTATGGCAAATCTTGCAGCGCCTATTACCATCACTTTTGTTGGCTGAGGAATGCTTTCCTTCCAATAGGTTTGTTTCATCCCGGCTTTTTCCTGCTTCTCGCCCACCCTTATTCCATTTGAAATAATTGAATAATGGTCAGGCGCAGTAACAAAAAATTCAAAAGAAGCCTTGTCGTCCGGGCGGTCATTGCATGGAATCCAGTGATGTGCCCTGTCCGGCCAGTTATCCGCAAAGAAAGTTCTGTCACCATGCCGGTTCTTTGATATGATCAAACCATTAGCAGGCACACCACGATATCTGACATAAACCGTTGCGGTATCACCTTTTTTCAAACCGGGTACATGGATCTGCAATTTGTTATTGGCATGATTGTATTTTAGGAAATTATCCTCTTCAGTTCCGGCAGCTATCACCTTCATCCCTTTTCCTTCTTTATTTAAAGAAACAAGGTCAAGCTGTATGGCCGGTCCGGTTGATTTTTGAACAACCATCATAAAGGCCGCACCTTCAATGGTGTCTGATGCATCACTCAGCCTGATAGAATACCTGTAATGCAACACATCAATATTCTGCTGAGCCAGCACGGAATGGAATAAAAGAACAAATAAGAAACAGGTCAGTATTTTTTTCACCATATCAATTTATTAAAAATTAGCATTAATAAACAGAAGCGCTCCCATTTTTCATTTTTCATTTTGAATTTTGACCTTTCCTCTTGGCATGCTTTTGAATTTTCTCCACCTCACAATTTCTCAAGCATCTCCACCACCTTTTCCCTTCTTAGAATTACATACCCTATACGGTCGTTACTGATCCCTTCCTTCAACTGGTAGGAAAAATCCAACTGATCGTCCATTACATTGGTCTCAAAATATTTGAAAGAAATATTCGGGTAGGGTTTAAGTTCTTCACCTATTTCGTACAGGTGGGTGGATAAAATGAAAAGTGAATTCTTTATTTTAATAAGCCCTTTGATCACGGTGAGGGAGCATTTCATGGCATCCTGCACATTGGTTCCCTTGAATAATTCATCTATCAGTACCAGCCACTTCTTTCCATCATTGATTTTATAAATCGTATTCTTGATACGTTGTACCTCATTAAAAAAATAACTTTCACCTTTCGCTATATTATCCGACACATTGATATTTGAAAGCAAGCCGTCAAATAAGCTCAGCTTCATATTTTTTGCCGGCACGCCCATTCCTATATGAGCCAGGAAAACAGAAGATCCTACGGCTTTGATCAGCGTACTTTTACCGGCCATGTTTGCTCCTGTTAGAAAAAGAAAATTCTGATCTGGTTCCAATACCAGGTCATAGGCGATTGGCCTGGGTAACATTACATGATACAGTCCTTCTGCTTTAAAATAAGGTTCATCCTGCACTATGAATTCGGGGAACTTCAGGTTGTACTTCCGTACTGCCATGGCCATGGAATACCAGGCTTCCAACCGGCTGAATATATCAATTACTTCGTAGGTATCATTTTTTAAACCGCCTTTTACATGGTGCGCATAATATAGATTCTCCTGAACTGAGAATTCGTGATCTGCACTACTTTCTGATAAGCGTTTTAATGGCTCTTCCTTCAATATGGATCTGATCCGGTCCATATAGAAACTAAGGTTACCAGGCAATTCAGTATCCGCAAAATGGTGAACGAGCTTTGCAAGCCCTCTGTAAAAATCTGCAAAATGCCGGATGGAATATTTCAGCATAGAATAATCATGGCCATGCAGTATCTTATAGCTGTAACTATTGAATGCATTCTGGTTTTGAGGAACGGTGTCCAGATTATAATCCAGGAATTTATCTATTACAATGATGGTTCCATTGGTTATCTCAACCGGCCATTCATCTATGTGCAATAAAATTGTTTTGATGATATTCTGTGTTCCAATAATTCTCTTTAGATCATGGTGCGGCTCCGAAAAAAACCTCCGCAGCCATTCCTTTCCCCCAATTGTCTTGGTAAAATTTAATTTGTGAAAAATGGAAAACTCTTCTTCATGATGAAAAATGGAAATATCGTTAAAGGTGAGTTTGTCGATCTGCATTGTGTTGAGGTATTGAGGGGTTTTTTTGTTGTTAGATTAATAGGTTGACCGGTTGAATATCCTGACCTGTTGACAGTGTTGAAAAGTTAACTTCGTTCTTTCAGCTCCCCATTTTCAAAAAGGCAACATGTTAACTTTTCGGCCGGTCATCGCCTGAATATTTTCTTTTCCACGTATTGAACGGTATGTCACCTATCAAACAACAACCGCTTTCCTTTTATTTGTTCATTCCACATTCCTTCGTCATATACCAATACACCGTTCACAAATGTTTTTGAGATTTTTGCACCCAGCGTTTCTCCTTCAAGCGGACTCCAGCCACATTTATAAAATATATTTTGGTTGTTCACAGTAGTGGATCCATTAAGATCCACCATTACGAGATCGGCAAAATAACCTTCTCTTATATACCCCCTGTCCTTTACCAGGAAGCAATCGGCTACCGCATGACTCATTTTCTGAACAATTTTTTCAAGTGAGATCTTACCCAGTTTATAATAATTCAACATCATCAGCAATGGATGTTGCACAAGCGGTAAACCTGCATGCGCTTTTTCATAAGGTCCATTTTTTTCCTGCCAGGTATGGGGTGCATGATCGGTTGCAATTACATCCAGCCGGTCATCTAGCAATCCTTCCCATAAGGCTTTGCGGTGATGAGGAGCCTTGATGGCCGGATTGCATTTGATTTTATTTCCAAGGATCTTATAATCATCGCTTGTAAAATGTAAATGATGAACACAAACTTCAGCGGTGATCCTTTTATCTTTTAAAGGAAGCATGTTGGTGAAAAGCTGCAACTCCCTTTGGGTACTGATGTGCAGAATGTGCAAACGGGTGCCGTGTTTCTTCGCAAGCTGAATGGCTTTGAAAGAAGATTCAAAGCAGGCCTCCTCATCCCGGATCACCGGATGATCGCTAGGCTCAAGTTCACCTTTTATAGCTTTTAATTTTTTAAAATTTTCCGTGATCATCCGCTCTTCTTCACAATGAGTGGCGATCAGCACTTCAGATCTTTCAAACACCTTGTCAAGTACCAGATAATTATCTACCAGCAGATTTCCGGTTGAAGAGCCCATAAAGATCTTTATACCACATACCTTATCCTTTTTATCATTGGTCTTCAAAACCTCCTCCAGGTTATCGTTGGAAGTTCCCATGTAAAACGAGTAATTGGCCAGAGAGTTTTGTGAAGCAATATTGTATTTATCCTCAAGTAAAGCCTGGGTAAAAACAGGCGGTACGGTATTGGGCATTTCCATAAATGAAGTAACACCACCTGCAACAGCAGCTTTCGATTCCGTATATATACTGGCCTTATGTGTAAGACCGGGCTCCCTGAAATGCACCTGGTCGTCTATGCATCCGGGTAAAAGGTATTTTCCTTCGCCATTAATTTCAATTACACCAGTATCCGGAACAGCGATCCCGGTGCCGATTTTTTCAATTCTTTCGCCATTGATCAAAATATCGGCATTATCAATACTTCCTTCATTTACTATGTTGATATTCTTTATCAGGTATTTTTGCATAATTTGAAAAAACTATAATCTGACCGGATGCAATTTAAACAAAGCCTTCAACCCTTTTACTGGAGATTCAATTTAGTCATCATTTCCATATTAATCATCAGTTCTCAGGGCATTACCCAAACTACCTACCTGCCACAGGATGCAAGGGAATATATTTTACTGGAAAGACTTGAAATAAAAAGGCAGAAAGATTCCATCCTTAATTTCTCTAAAAACAAACCATTCAGCAGAAAACAATTCATACCGGTAATAGAAAGAGAATTTTTTCCATTCTTTTCTCAAATGCCTCCCTCTCTTCCAAAATACATTCCCCTGGGTATGGATACTGCTATGGTTAACATGGACACTGCGTTAAAGAATCATTACAACACTCAAACCCTTTCCAGGGTGGACTATTTCAATGCCAGAAAAGCCATCATGAACAGCCCTGAATGGTCGAACAGGATATTTACCAGCAGGAAAAGCCTTGGGAAACATTTTTATAAAACCCCGGCCAATCTTTTTGAAGTCAGAACCAACGATTTTTTCCTCGCTGTAAACCCTGTATTCCAGTATTATGTTGGAAAAGAAAAAGACGTTGATCAACACATATTTCTGAATACAAGAGGTATCTCTCTTCGCGGACGAATTGCCGGAAAGATCGGCTTTGCAGCCTATATCACCGATAACCAGGAGAGAACCCCGGTTTATGTGCAGGAATGGGAAAATAAAAGAAGGTCGGTTCCCGGTGCAGGCTTTTATAAAGATTTCAAAGGCACGGGCTATGATTATTTTGATGCAAGAGGCTATATAAGTTTTAATGCAGCAAAATTTATAGACATCCAGTTTGGATACGATAAAAATTTTCTTGGTAATGGCCACAGAAGTTTATTCCTGAGCGATTTTTCAGCACCTGCCCTGTTTCTTAAATTAAATACAAGGGTATGGAAATTCAATTATCAGAATTTATTCATGGAATTGAATTCGGCTAACAGACTGAACGCAGACCAGTTGATCCCCAAAAAATATGCTGCCTTCCACCATCTTGACCTGGCTGTTACCAAATGGCTGAACGTGGGCATATTTGAAGGAGTGATATTCGGCCGCACCAATCATTTTGAATTTGGATATCTCAATCCGGTTATATTTTACCGGTCAGTGGAACAACAGAGCGGAAGTTTTGATAATGCAGTTGTTGGTCTGGATGCCAAAGCCAATGTGGCCAAAAAATTTCAGTTCTACGGACAGTTTTTGCTGGATGAATTCAATCTGGTAGAATTGAGAAGGGCAAGTGGATGGTGGGCCAATAAAATAGGTTTCCAGTTAGGTGCAAAATACATTGATGCCTTTAATATCTCCAACCTTGACCTGCAACTGGAAACCAACCGTGTTCGTCCCTTTACCTATTCCCATCGTGATTCCGTTGCTAATTACACGCACTATAATCAACCATTGGCGCATCCATTGGGAGCAAGCTTTCAGGAATGGATTGCAATGGTTCGATATCAGCCTGCACCAAACTGGTTCTTTCAGGCGAAAGCCATTTATTATATGCAGGGAAGAGATTCGGGCAATATCAGTTACGGGAGTAATATTTTCCTGCCGAATATTTTACCCTACCGCAATAAAGATTTTGGTTTTAGCATAGGTGATATTGTCAGATCAAAAACCGGACTTGCAAGTTTTCTTGTTTCATATGAATGGAAGCCTAATTTGTTTTTAGAGGCCAATGCCGTATACCGCAGGGAAGCAGCTACCATACTTCAGCCATCAAAAAATACTTTTGTGATTTATGCAGGTATAAGATGGAATATGCACAGAAGAGAATTTGATTTTTGATCATCCGGTAAAATATCCGGGCATTAAGCAAACCCTGATCAGTTGCGATCTGAAATGACTGAAATTTCCATGGATACAATTTTTTACAATGGCCGGATGGCTTATTACCGCTAGGTTTCAAGGATTTTATATCAGGAAGTGACAACGGATCAAAACCTGAAACCAGCCTCCCTTGCAGATTTGAACCCATACCGGGTTTTCTGCCTATTGCTCAAAAGCCCATCCATTACCGATTACAGAGGTTTTTAAATGCAGATGAATTATGTAAAAACCCCTACAACCCCATAATGGTGTTAACTGCATATGACCAAATAAAGGAGGTCCTTTTTTTTTAAACTTTCCATGTGGAAAATAGCTTGGGTTATGGGAAAATAAGTACAAATTTGTGGAAAGGATAAAGGATAGTGTGGATAAGGCCATGATATTCGTTAATTGTACTGGAATAATAAGTGAATTAAAATATTCCGTCGAAATTTGATCAGGTAAGATTTATCAGCCCCTATATTCGCCACCTGACTTACTGGGATACAATCAGGATACAATTCCTTAATCATAATATAACAAACCAAACTTACTGAAGGCCCGATAGGTCATTGATCGAAAAATCAATGGTTAACTTTTTTGACGGATTAATGTATGGATCTTACTAACCTTAACAGGGACAAAAAAAATCGTAGAAAAACCGCTCCGGACCTGAGTACAATGATTTATGGCAAGGTACCACCTCAGGCCAAAGATCTTGAAGAGGCCGTACTCGGGGCTGTAATGCTGGAAAAAGCCGCATTTGATGCGGTTGTAGAGATACTCAAACCTGAAGCTTTCTATGTTGAAAGCCACCAAAGAATATACCGGGCCATGCAATCGCTGGCTAATAAAAGCCAGCCCATTGATATACTCACTGTAGTTGAAGAACTCAGAGGCCGTGAAGAACTTGAAATGGTAGGTGGCCCCTATTACGTTACCAAACTCACCAATTCAGTTGTTTCTTCTGCCAATATAGAAACGCACTCAAGGATCATTCTTCAGAAATTCATTCAGCGTGAACTGATCCGTATCAGCGGCGAGATCATTTCAGATGCTTATGAAGACAGTACCGACGTATTTGATTTGCTTGACCAGGCCGAAAGCAAGATCTATGAGGTGACCTCCACCCACCTTAGAAATAATTATGAAACCATCGATTCCGTTTTGGTAAAAACCATTCAAAGGATTGAGGACCTTCGTCATAAGAATGAAGATATTACCGGTGTACCTTCCGGCTTTGCTTCCATGGACCGGATCACTTATGGATGGCAGCCAACCGACCTGATCATTTTGGCAGCCCGTCCTTCGGTAGGTAAAACAGCCTTTGCCTTAAACCTTGCCCGAAATGCCGCGCTTCATCCAACCAAACCAACACCTGTTGCTTTCTTTTCACTGGAGATGAGCGCCGGCCAGCTGGTTCAGCGTATTCTTTCGGCGGAAAGTGAGATATGGCTTGAAAAGATCTCCAGGGGTAAAATGGAAGAACATGAAATGAAGCAACTTTATGCCAGGGGCATTCAAAGATTATCACAGGCAAATATTTATATAGACGATACGCCGGCATTAAACATTTTTGAATTAAGAGCTAAGTGCCGCCGCCTGAAAAATGCCAATAATATTGGACTGATCATCATCGATTATTTGCAATTGATGAGTGGAACCAGTGAGAACAGGAATTCGAACCGCGAACAGGAAATTTCAAATATTTCCAGGTCTTTAAAAGGTCTAGCCAAAGAATTGCAGGTGCCCATCATTGCCCTTTCACAGCTGAGCAGGGAAGTAGAAAAGCGTAAGGAAGGAAATAAGATGCCACAGTTAAGCGACCTTCGTGAATCAGGAGCCATTGAACAGGATGCGGATATGGTTATGTTCCTTTACCGTCCGGAATATTATGATATCACACAGGATGAAATGGGCGATAATAACCGCGGAGAAACCCACGTAAGGATCGCGAAACACCGTAATGGTTCACTTGAAACCATCAAGCTAAGAGCCCTGCTTCACATCCAGAAATTTATTGAGGATACAGGCGGAGGTGATTTTGGTTCAGGCTTACCTTCCAATTTTAAACCGGTATCAGGTAATGATGGAAATGGAGGTGCAAGAATGTTCATTCAAACCGGCAGCAGGATGAATGAACTGCCTGATGACGACGATCCATTTTAGTTACTAACTTCTCTTAATAGCAAAGCTCTGTTTATCGGAGCTTTTTTTATTTCTTCGCATTATGTCACTACCATATTTTTTTATTGAAAAAATAGAAAATGATTCCATTAGTTTAGATGAGGATACATCCAAACACATGATCAGCGTTTTGCGTATGCAAATAGGTGAGGAAATTTTACTTACCGATGGAAAGGGCACCAGAGCCAGGGCAGTGATCACAGATGACAACAGGAAGAAATGCAAGGTTGATGTTCAATCAACAGAAACTGAAAAAACCCAACAAAGGAAATTTACCATTGCCATATCCATCATAAAGAATTCGTCACGCTTTGAATGGTTTGTTGAAAAGGCAACAGAACTTGGCGTGCATGAGATCATACCATTGATTTGCACAAGAACGGAAAAAGAAAAATTCCGTTCCGACAGAATGAAACAGGTTATGATCAGCGCCATGCTTCAATCACAACAATGCCGGCTTCCTGTATTACGGGAACCAATGGCGCTTACAAAATCTTTTGAACTGAACTATGACCAGAAATTAATAGCACACTGCCTGCCCGGACAAAAATCACCTTTCAGTGCACCCGAAAAAGATCTGACTACCTGCATACTCATTGGGCCGGAGGGTGATTTCACACCTGCGGAAATACAAACAGCGCTGGATCATCAGTACATTCCCGTTACCCTCGGCGATACAAGATTAAGAACAGAAACAGCAGGCATTGCAGCTGCTGTATTGTACTGTATTAAAAAATAATTTTTCTGTCTACCCTTTATTTACTCAATAATAAGTTTGTACAAGTTCATACGCATTCTCAAACAACAACCGGTGTCCTTTTGAATTGGTATGAATATAATCACCCAAAGCCAATCCTGATTTTAGTTTATTGTTCAATGGATTAGTAATATCTGTCCAGAAATTGAGGCTCCTGGTACTGAATTGTTGAATGGTCAGGTCCTTTATCACTCTAAGCTTATTTCTGGCTGTTGTGGTGAAACCATCTCTGGGCTGGGTGGTAGTAATCAAACAAACGCTACCCTTTGCATAGGCAACAGATTCAATCCTTTTCAAACAACTCATTATTTCAGTATTTGTTAACCAGTCGTAATTATTACTGGCATAATTCACTATTACAATATCCGGGAGATAGCTCAATGCTTTTGTAATATTGGCAGAGGTTTTAGGATAGTTTCGGCCACGGGGCGGCCTGTATCCGGTTGGCTGACCATGGTAACAATCGGTACCGCCAATAGCAAGATTTATAATAGTATCAAGCCTGCCATCTGATTTTATTGCATTCTTTAACCTGTTCACCCAGGCACTATCCGCAGGCACTCCATACCCGGCTGCTGTAGAAGACCCAATAACCACAATTCGCAACAATTCAGTTGCTTCTGATGAAATTGAAGATGTGGTTTCATTTACAACCTGAAGAGACTGTTCCGGGAGTCTTTCCTTTATACATGCGGAGAAAAGAAAAAGGATGAACAATAGCCCAATCAATAGATTTTTCATTTTTGGTTTTTGTTTTGGTTTGAATTGTATATAAAATCAATTTGAATACATGTTAACCTTACTTTCATCAGCTTTTAACAGGCGAATCAAGCTAAAGATATTCTGAACAGGTACTTTATGCTGTACTGATTAAAAACGATAGCAACCCATAATGCGGGCAGGAGAACGGAGACTTACAGAAATACTTTCTCAATGGGTATTGATGCACAGGGTCAACACGACGTATAGTTTTTTTGAACATCTAAATCTACGGGCATTTTGGTGAGTGCAGGGATATAACTGTACACCTGCTTTCAACATCCGGCCTGGCCGTATTTGGAATCTCGAAAAATTGGTTAACTTAAATGAAGAAAATTAACCATGCGAACCTGCAACCGTATATCAGCCATCTTAATAGCATTGGTCATTTTTTTTCCGGGCATCATATTGTCACAGTCTGCCGGTGATCAAAAAAAATTATGGAAAAAAGTAATGCAGGCAGATCATGATACAATTCATGCACTGGCCCTGCTTGATTATGGGGGATTGTTTTGCTACACTAATTATGACACGGCCGAATATTATTATAAACTGGCAGCCGATATATCAGCCAGGAATCATTTTTACCGGGGGATGCAGAAATATATTTCTTACCAGTCGGAGATCAATAATTTAAAAGGCCTGTATGATATCAATCTCATTCATTGCAGGAAAGGAGTTGATCTGGCCATCCAAAAAAAAGATCCTCACTACCAGGGTGTTCATTTAAGTAATATTGGAAATATTCATTTATTCAAAGGAAATCCTGACAGTGCCGCATGGTACCTTGTATCGGCCAGCCGGCTATTGGAACAGGCCAGGGATAGTATGATATTGGGTCAGGTGTATTCAAATCTCTCAACTGTGTTTGACCTCATAGGTCAGTACAACCAGGCATTGTTATATAACCGGCAGGCCTTACGGCTTGCAAAAGCAAATAATGATGATGTGGGGATTGGATTCGCCATGAATAATATAGGCGTGGCGCTCAGAAAAAAAGATCAGCTGGACTCAGCTGAATATTATTTTAAAACAGCACATGCTATCTCCCGTAAATACAAACAGAAGGACCTTGAAATAGACGCATCCGTTAACCTTGGCTATATAGAGTTGAACAAATTAAACTATTCAGTTGCCCACCAATATTTTGAACGTGCTTTGAAATTATCTGCAGAGATGCAACATGAATATGGGATTGTGAATGCAAAAAAGGGATTGGCAGGCATCTACATGAAACAGCGAAAGTTTCTTCCTGCTGAAAACTTATTGAATGAAGCTATAAAGATAGCCATACGCAAAGATTTTAAATCGGAGCTCCAGGAATTATACCAGCTTCAATATGAAGCCGCGAAAAAAAATGGAAATAATTTATTGGCCCTGGAAGCCTATCAGAACCATATCCACCTTAAAGATTCGATAAGTAACCAGGAAGTTCAGAAAAATATTGCTTTACTGGAAAAGCAATACCAGGCCGAACGCAAAGAAAAACTGTTGCTGCAAAAAGACAATCAGATCAAAAACCAGCAAATGCTGTTGCAGTCCAAAAATACCTGGCTATGGATACTCGGCTCAGGCATGTTTCTCCTGGGACTAATTATTTACCTGGCAGTGAAAGTATATAAGCAGCAAAGAGTGGTACAGCAAAGGCAACAGGAACTATTAAATGTTCAATTATCAATGCAGGCCAGGGAAGAAGAAAGAAACAGGATTGCCAGAGAACTGCATGACGACCTGGGTGGAAGCCTCAGTGGCATCATTGTTCAGACGCATTTTATGAGCCAGCAGGTTGAACACCATAATGTAACTGTCCTTCAAAAAAGTATTGAAAAGGTAAGCCAGGCATCCTCTGAGATGATCACCAAACTTAATGACATCATATGGCTGGTAAATCCAGGGTATGATACACTTGAAAAACTGGTTCAGCGCATAGAAGAATTTGCCATGGATATGGCCAGGGCCAAAGGGATCGACGTCAGATTTGATACACTCGATAATATGCAACCACTGGAATTGAATTCGCAGGCCAGGAAAAATATTTATCTGATCTGCAAGGAAGCTATTAACAATGCCGTTAAATACAGCCAGGCCTCTGAATTATATCTGAGTGTAGACCGTTCAGGATCCGATCTCAAATTACTTATTGAAGATAATGGCAAAGGCTTTGATTGCGACAGCATCAGAATGGGGAATGGACTTAACAATATGAAAGAAAGGGCAAATATCATTGGAGCTTCCTATACTATTGGAACAGGCCTTCAAAAAGGTACAAGGGTAAGCCTTCAATATAAAATACCACAATGAGGTAAGGGAAGTTATTATCTAAAGCCATAATTTACATAATAAGATGAATATCCGGGTTGCTATTTTCGAAGACAATACTTTAGTAAGAGAAGGGATGCAGGCCATACTTAATGGCACACCTGGCTATGTTTGCTGTGGTGCCTATCCTGATGCCAGCTCAGTTGAACGAAAAGTTCTGAGTAGTTTACCGGATGTAATCATGATGGATATTGAAATGCCCGGCATAAGTGGAATTGAAGCCACATTGATCATAAAGGAAAAATTCCCTGAAATAAAAATTCTGATCCAGACCGTATTCAATGACAGCGATAAGATATTCAGAGCTCTTTGTGCCGGAGCTTCCGGTTACATTTTAAAAAC
>CAMPIQ010000093.1 GCA_946886475.1 uncultured Chitinophagales bacterium
GTATCATTCCTCATTTTGATTTATAAGGTCAATAAATCCTGATTACAGCCATATTGAATTTGTACGGGAAATCATGTTTCAGCATTTCCCCGGATATACTCATGCCCAAGCTGCCATTTAAAAAAGAAAACAATCAGGGCCATAATTTGTTTTTAAATTTATTTGGATAAAAACCTATTGGCATGGACACAAATGACTGGAGCCAGTTCAGGCTCCGCATTCCGGTAAAAGCAACGCAAAAGGAAATTTATGATGCCTGGACAAGTCAGCAGGGACTTGAAAGCTGGTTCCTGCGCAAAGCTGTATTTTCCAGAGTGGACGGTTCACAAAGACCTGAAATTGAAAATGTGCAGATCGGCGACAGTTATGTATGGATGTGGCACGGCTGGCCCGACGATGTAATAGAAAAGGGTGTTGTATTACAGGAAAATGGTACAGATGTTTTCAAATTCAGTTTTGGAAAAGCCGGCCATGTAACGGTAACCATTAAGGAAGAAGAAGGTGAAACAGTAGTTGATCTTCTTCAGGATGAAATACCTGTTGATGAAAATTCAAAAGCATATTATCACATTGGGTGCACAAAAGGATGGGTATTTTACCTTGCCAATCTTAAATCCATTTTTGAAGGAGGCATAGATCTTAGAAACAGGAATGAACTTTTAAAAGATGTTGTGAATTCTTAATTAAAACCAAACAATATTTTAACCTCGGACCTGAATATGATTTGCAAACAGCAACAGATTTTTTTATTTATCCTTTTCTAACTTTTCTTCCAGCTCATCCATTTTCTCCTCGAAGTTTTCAAGTTTTTCCTCAAATTTTTTGGTGAGTTCTTCAGGATGTTCTATCTGGTGTTTTACATCTTTTTTGCTGGCCATTTTCCATATCTGTATGATGGCCGTAATGGCAAATATGCCTCCGATAATATAGTTCAATACATGCTGGTTATTATTGATCTTATCTGCTATAAGCTGCCCTCCGAAAATAAAAACAAAATTTCCCATCAGGGTTCCCATACCGATACCAAAAATGTAAATATTATAATGACTGTTTTTAGGCAGTAATATCTTTTTAGTAAATAATACGGTACTCCATCCAAACCAGAAGGGTATCTGAACGGGGTTTACCAGGCTCATGAGAAAACCAAAAACAAACATTGGCATTTTGGTATCTAATATTGGGCTATCATCAACGGAAGGATGCAGTGCAGCATAAAAACTGGAAGCTGCCAGTACCAGAACAATAAGCAGCGTAACCCATTCCAGGGCTTTAAAGATCTTTTGTTGCTTCCTCACCCAATCCATTGCTATGAGGGAGAGCCGTACATAAACCACTTCTGCAGCTAAAGATCCCGAAGAAAATAAAAATGCCGGTAAGAGTCCCTGGTAAATGGAAATCTGCATTGCCGCCACATTCAGTGTGCCCAGGGGAAGTGATCCCAGGAAACTAATCAGCATCCCTGTCAGAAAAATTCTTAGCAACTTAGGCATTCAGCATTCTTATAGTTCGAAAATATAGCTTTCAGGTACTAGATAAGGATTTCCGTATCAGATTTTTCCAATACGCTCAGATGTTTTTTTGCTTCTTTTAAAAATTTCCAGCCTTTCATAAAAGGCCAGTATGGAATCCCATTTTGCTTATTATATGTAGAGATCCTGTACAATACTTTCCAGTGAAACAAAAAAACCCTGTAGGCACCAAATAGGGAAAAGCCGGAATTATAAACATGATTTGGCTCTGCGCCACTTCCATTGAATTCAAGTATGCTGAAGTTCTTTCCCTGCTTCAGATCTTCTACCGATTCGCATTTTATATCATAGCGGCCATAATAAAAATCTGCCCTGTGACTGATCTCATCAAACATTTTGAGAAGGTCATCATCTATCAGGTGATGGAGATTTGTAAATTTAGCCCCCCGGTTCAGATTGGCTGCATAAGTTAATATATACCTTTCTCCATTTGGAATAACCGTCTCTAAATTAGATTCATGCTTGATCCGCATTTCTTCGGGACGGTGGCGTGCCTTAGGATGTGCAACGATCAGCTCCCACAACGTACTTTTTCCATCTCCATAAACATCCATTAATTCCTTCTGGATAAAACCTGTGATATTCCCCCTGGTTTCGTTGGGTAACCTGTAATAAAAAACACTCACTTCAAGCGGGTATTCCACAAGGTCCTGTACAATGTATTCAACCGGATTTAATGTATGATAGGTATGCAGGTCTTTTTCCGAATCAACCTTTCTGAATAATAACCCTTTCATGCCCACGTCAGGCTTTACAATAAAAGGATAAGTAAAACCTGACTGCTGTATCCTTTCAATAACAGCATCAAATTTTTCTGCAGGACTTATATAAATGGTTTTGGGAAAATAACTTTCAGGTAAAAGGTCATACATTTCTTTTTTACCCTCACCTTCAAATCCACCAAAGGTGAGTGTGGGGTTGGAGGAAGAAAAAAACCAGAATGAGCCGGACCTTAAACAGTACCACAGCCACACAGGGCTGATTAAAAAATAGCGGAGCTTGAATGGCCACAATTCCCAGTTGCCCACCTTTTCAAAAAAGCTTCTCCAGTTCATAAGCGGGCAAATTTAGTTTATAAATGAATTAATTACATTTGGATCAAACCATGATGTGAAGACAATTGGCTTACTTCTTTTTATTTTATTGAATTTAATCCCAATCCGGAACCTGTTTGCCCTTTCTACTCCTGTTTCTGAGAATATTTCCATTGTAGATCCGCCTCCTGAGGAAAAAAGACCGGGACCAACATTGATTCAAAGGATTGGCAGGGGAATAATTCTGAAGATCCAAAGAAAATTCGGGAGAACGATCACTGATAAACAAAAAACACAGGGAAGGATTTCCATGATCCTTGGTTTGATAAGTTTTGCCTGTATGTTTGTTCCGCCTGGCATATGGGTGGCTTTGCCTGTAGCGATAGCAGCACTTATCTTTGGTATAAAATCAGTTAATGGAAATTCCAATATAGAAGGGATTGTAGGAATAATTTCAAGCGGTGTGGTGGTAAGTATATTTTTGATTGTAGGCATTGTATTATTGAGTTTTGCAACGATCTGATTTTTAAAATATTGATATGACTGTAAGAACAATGGCTGAGATGATGGCAGCTGGTGAAACCCCTGAAATACTTTTTTGGGTTGGCTGCGCTGGCAGTTTTGATCAAAGGGCTCAAAAGATCACAAAAGCATTTGCCACCATTCTGGATAAAGTAGGAATTAATTATGCCATCCTTGGTAAGGAAGAAATGTGTACCGGAGATCCGGCACGAAGGGCAGGTAATGAATTCCTTTTTCAGATGATGGCCTGGCAAAATATCCAGGTGCTGAATAATTATGGGATCAAAAAGATCGTTACCACCTGTCCCCACTGCTTTAATATATTTAAAAATGAATATCCGGAGCTTGGAGGAAAGTTTGATGTGATCCATCATACCAGTTTTTTGCAGCAACTGATAGATGAAGGAAAGATCCGGATGAAGGAAGATGGTAATTTTAAAGGCAAAAAGATCACTTATCATGATAGCTGTTACCTGGGTAGAGCCAATGGAATTTATGAAGCACCAAGGAAAGTTCTGGAGGCCCTGGATGCAGAACTGGTGGAAATGAAAAGGTGTGGTAAAAAAGGCTTTTGCTGCGGCGCCGGTGGAGCACAAATGTTCAAGGAAGAAGAAAAAGGCGATATCAGGATCAACTGGGAAAGAGCCAATGAGGCGATTGATACAGGATCGGAAATAGTGGCTGCAGCCTGTCCATACTGCAATACCATGTTAACCGATGGGGTAAAAGCAGCTGAAAAAGAAGCCGACGTTCAGGTAATGGATGTGGCAGAACTAATAGCCATGTCATTGAAAAGCTGACAGCCAATAGCGGTTAGCTGCTTAACTTTGTCCTATGAACTTAGAATATAAACACCTTCTTCCCGAAAATTTTTCACCCTCAAGTAAGGTTTGGGTTTACCAGTCCAATCGCCTGTTTAATTTGTCGGAGGCACTGGAAATTGAAGCTTTATTAAATAAATTCTCAAGTGAATGGCGTTCACATGGCGATGAAGTAAATGCCTATTGCAATTTATTTTTCGGACAATTTGTGATTCTTATGGCTGATGAAAGCGAGACGTCGGTTGGTGGTTGCAGCACTGATGCTTCCGTTCGTTTTATTAAGGAACTGGGCACCAAATTCAATGTTGATTTCTTTAACCGTACCAATCTTGCATTTTATGTAAAAGATAAGATCCAGGTATTGCCAATGACCCAGTTGCTTTATGCAATGGACAATGCTTTCATTGATGAAGATTCGCTTTACTTCAACAATCTTGTTCAGAACAAATCGGAACTTGAAAGCAAATGGATCATTCCCATTAAAGAAAGCTGGATAGCAAACCGTTTTCCCGGCAAACAGGCTAAAGAGGCGTAACAGTATTTACCGGTACGAAAAATACAAACTAACTCCTTTTATTTTTTGCTGTTTTGGATAAACTATATCCAAGAGATAACCTGAGGTTCCTGGTTTGGAGGGCATTGGAACTTTCCAGTATAAAATCAGGGCCATAGGTAAAAAGCCTGCTTTTTTGCATGATAAAGGGATCGATAACATTCAGTGTTGCTGTTAATTTCTTTCGGAGCAATTTAGCCTGCAAACCAATATTCATGCTTAAGCTGCTTCTTACCGTTCCCTGCGGATTAGCAAACCTGTTGAATGTAAAGCTTCCGGTTGCCGTATACAGATTCCTGATTACGTAGTTTGTATTCAGATTGGAGGTAAAAGAACCACCGTTCCTGAACTTCTTTACTTCTTTATCAAAAGCGCTGTACATATTATAAGAATAACTGGCGCTGAGGTTGATCTTTAATTGCCTGCTTAGTGTATATCCATTCCATGTACTGAATTCAACTTCCTTCCTGTTACTGATATTCTGATAGCTGATTTCGGTTTTACCATCGGGCTTCAAGGTTCTCACCAGTGTAAAAATGTCTTCAACCATGTTATAACCAATTCCAATGTTCGCATAAAAACTGTTCCTGGTTTTACCCACAACCAGGTCAAAATTATGGGCCAGCGATGGCAACAACCCGGGATTTCCAAAGCGGGTATTGTAAGGGTCTGAAAAGTCAATTGTTGGGTTGAGTTCTCTTATTCCAGGTCTCCTGATGGTTCTGCGGTATGCAAAACTCAGGTTGATGTTGTCGTTCCAGTTTTTATTGATATTGGCAAATGGTAAAAAACTCCAGTACTGATTAGAGGTATCATCTGCAGATTTATAGAGGTGAAAATCTATTTTGGTCTGTTCGGCGCTAAACCCAAAACTGGTACTGAATTTCTCTCCAAACAAATGTTTAACCGAAGCGCGTATGTTATAGATGGATTGAATGAACCTGAATTTATTGGTAAGGGCATCCAGTTCCTGCCAGTTATCATTGGCCTTATCGAGATAGGATGCTTCTGCATTGATGCCGGAACGTGAACGATTAAAAAATCCACCGAGTGATAAAAACGTTTTTCTGCTGTTCATGGGCAGGTCGTAATTCAGTCTGAGACTATTTCCTGCAATCCGGTTATGGCTGACCTGTTTTTGTGTTGAGTCTCCATCGGCACTTTGATCCGGATTAAAATACTGGTGATAAAAATCCCTCGTACTTTGATTGTTTGAATAATTAAGATTAGCAATAAGTTTTAATGACTCTCCCACCTTCCTGGTTTTAAGGGTGTAACTCAGAACTACATTGGGATTGAGGTTGTTGCCCCGGGTATTTATTACCCTTTTACTCCATTGAATCACCTGGCTTCCCGCATCCAGATTAGTAAATGTTGTATGGTTTTGATGTTGAAAACTGTTCTGGTTGTATTGTAAAACAAGATTTACCGAATTGAATTTATTCAGGTCATAATTCATATTCATCCTGAAATTCGGCCGGAAATTTTTGTTTACATATTGAGAAGTATTATTAAAATGCTTGCCAGTCCGTGTATTCTCGCGGTTGGAAAATCCCCCGCCCTCTACCCTGTTATAACCAAAACCTGTATTGATATTCAGATTAAAACCTCTTTTACGGTAATTGAAACTTCCGTTTCCTCCGGCCTGTCCCCTTGTGCCGGAATAAACAGACAGGCGGCCGCTCAAACCAATGCTGCCTTTTTTGGTAGTGATATTGATCACGCCCCCCTGCTCATTGGCAAATTGGGGAGGCGGATTGGTCATTACTTCGATCTTTTCAATTGAACTTCCAGGCATGGATTCAAGCAGGTCCTGTAATTGTTCAAGGTTCAATTCAACGGGTTTATCATCTACCAGAATCCGGGGTTCTTTTCCCCGGACAAGGATCTTACCTGTGGGATCTTTTGTAACCAGGGGTACCTGGCTCAATAATTCGCCGGCATTACTTCCTTCGCTTAGTGCCGATTCCCCTGCATTGAAAATGATATTTCCTTCTTTGCTCTGGATCAGCGGTTTTTCCTGGTATATCACCACCTCGTTCAACCCGGAATGGCCAGAGGAATCCAATTTTAAAACCAGATCATTAAGGTTGAAATCAAACCTCTCCTTACGGAAATGGATGCTGTCTATGATCAATGTTTGAAATCCTGTAAAAGAAACCATTAATTGATGTTGTCCAAACGGTATTCCCTGCAAATAGAAACCTCCGTTTTTATCGGTGACTGTGATCTTTTTAAAATTACTGCCGGTTAAATGAACCAGGGTAACTGTTGCTTTCTCAAGCCCCTGGCCTTTTTCATCTATCACATTTCCCAGTATCATTCCATGTTGTTGCTGGCTGACAGACTGAAGATGAAGTATCAAAACAAAGAAGGAAAGCAGCCATTTCATTGGATTCAAAGATAAGTTCAAATAGTTCTTAAAATATGCCATACTGTCACGAAAGGGCTCCGAATTGATTATCTTTGCCCGCAATATTTCCTGAATATGTTGGATTTAGCTACCAAATTGATTCCCCAGAGTGAAACCAGGCAGCATGATGAGCTTCGTCAGGGTGAGGTCTATGCTCCTTTTGACCAGGATCCCAACGCCTATAAAAAGAGATTTTATATAGAAAGTTATGGTTGTCAGATGAATTTCAGCGATAGCGAGATCGTTGCCTCCATTTTAACTAATGAAGGGTTTGGTGCAACGCGGAATTTCGCAGAGGCCGACCTCATTCTTTTAAATACCTGTTCCATCCGGGAAAAAGCGGAACAAACCGTAAGAAAGAGACTTACAGAGTTTCGCAAACTTAAAAAAGCCCGGCCAGCCACACTTATCGGAGTGTTGGGTTGTATGGCCGAGCGTTTGAAATCAAAATTTCTGGAAGAAGAAAAACTGGTTGACCTGGTTGTGGGTCCGGATGCTTACCGCACCCTTCCCCAATTGATCTCGGATGCAGACAGCGGACAAAAAGGTGTGAATGTATTATTGAGCAGAGATGAAACTTATGCCGATATAGCCCCGGTAAGATTGAACTCAAATGGCATTACGGCTTTTGTTAGCATCATGCGGGGGTGTAACAATATGTGTTCTTTTTGTGTGGTGCCTTTTACCCGCGGACGTGAAAGAAGCCGGGACGCCAATAGCATATTGAGTGAATGCAGGGATCTTTTTGAGAATGGATACAGGGAAGTGACACTGCTCGGGCAGAATGTTGACAGTTATTATTATGTGCCGGAGCAATTGCAAAACCAATCACCTGCCCATCCGGGAGAAAGGCCCGTAACATTTGCCAACCTTCTTGAAATGGTGGCAGGAATTTCACCCGATCTGCGGGTGCGTTTTTCCACCTCACATCCAAAGGATATTACTGATGATGTATTACATACGATGGCACGCCATGAAAACATCTGTAAATATATTCACCTGCCCCTGCAAAGCGGATCAACGCGTGTGCTTCAACTGATGAACAGAAGCTATACCAAGGAATGGTACAAGGCCAGGGTGGACAGGATCAGGGAAATTCTTCCCGGCTGTGGTATCAGTTCCGATATCATTGCAGGATTTTGTACCGAAACAGAAGAAGACCATAACCATACGATGGAAGTTATGCAATATGCCGGCTACGATATGAGCTATATGTTTTTTTATAGTGAAAGACCCGGAACACTGGCACAGCGAAGATATAAGGATGATATACCGGAAGAAATAAAGAAAAGAAGACTACAGGAAATTGTAAACCTCCAGGGAAAACTTTCTCACCAGAGCAATCTGAAAGATATAGGCAAAACCTTTAAGGTGCTGATAGAAGCAGATTCAAAAAAAACTGATAAGGACTGGATGGGCAGGAACAGCCAGAATAAAGTGATTGTATTTGCCAAGAAAGGTGCAGGTGACCGGCCCGGAGCATATGCATTTGTAAAAGTTACAGGTTGCACACAGGCAACATTAATAGGTGAAATTGTATAATATTTTAGAATGGATCTACAGAGTATCAAAAACAGGTTTAGCATCATTGGCAATTCACCGGCATTGAATTATGCTTTACAGGTTGCAGTGCAGGTGGCCAATACAGACCTAACAGTTTTAATTGCAGGAGAAAGCGGTGTGGGAAAGGAAGCTTTTTCACATATCATACATAGTTTGTCTGCACGCAAGCACAACCCGTTTATTGCAGTGAATTGCGGTGCCATTCCGGAGGGGACCATTGATTCGGAATTGTTTGGACATGAGAAAGGTTCTTTTACAGGGGCCGTTGACAGCCGTAAAGGTTATTTTGAAACCGTGAACGGGGGTACCATTTTTCTTGATGAGATCGGGGAAATGCCATTGGGTACACAGGCCCGGTTGTTACGTGTGCTTGAAAGCGGGGAATTTATCAGGGTGGGTTCATCTAAAACACAAAAAACTGATGTAAGGGTTATTGCAGCAAGCAATAAAGAGTTATTGCAACTGGTTCAAAATGGAAAATTCAGGGAAGATCTTTATTACCGGTTAAATACAGTACCCATCAGAGTGCCTGCATTAAGAGACCGTAAAGAAGACATTCCACTTTTATTCCGGAAATTTTCTGTTGATTTTGCTGACCGGTATAAAACTGGTCCGGTGCAGCTCGATGATGAAGCACGATACAAACTCTCATCCTATCCATTTCCGGGTAACGTTCGTGAATTAAAGAATCTGGCAGAACAGATATCCGTTTTGTCAACTGATAAACAGGTAAACAGCAGGGAACTTGAGAAATTTATTCCAGCCAATCCCAATGCGGCCAACCGGTTGCCGGTTCTCGTTCATGGCAATGGTGAATCGCACGAATTTAATAATGAGCGGGAAATTCTTTATAAGCTTTTCTTTGATATGAAAAGGGATGTAACCGAATTAAAACGGTTGTTCTTTGAGGTTATGCAAAATCCCGGAATGGCACATCAGAATGCCAGCCTGATGAACCAGGTTAAAGAATTGCAAACTAATGAAATGCCTTCACCTGTTTTGGTATCTTCAAATATAAATTCACCCCAGCCGGTGGTGATGCATCATAATGAAATTCATGACCACGTTGAAGTGGAAGAAAGTTTAAATATCATGGATAAGGAAAAAGAATTGATCATTAAAGCGCTCAAAAAACACCGGGGAAAAAGAAAAGATGCTGCAATGGATCTTGGCATCAGCGAAAGAACATTGTACCGCAAATTGAAAGAATACGATATCGATCAATAATAAAAAACAATGAGAATATACGCTGGCTCCGTGCCTTTATTAGTTTTTTTATTCATTGTGAATACGGCATTCCTGGGCTGCTATAGTTTCAGGGATGTAAACCTTGACCCTAATGTAAAAACAGTACGTGTACAGTTCATTGAGAACCGGGCACCATATCAGAATCCACAAGTCAGTCCTAACCTTACGGACAGGTTAAAACAAAAGATCATAAACCAGACAAGGTTAACCCAGTCTAATTCCGAAAAAGTGGATTGGGATATCAGTGGTGAGATCAGGGATTATTCTGTAAGCACATCAGGTATTTCATCGAATGATGGCCAGTCTCAAACTTCCATTAACAGGCTCACTGTAACGGTGCATATTGTATTACTTGACAACATTAAAACTGAAACCAAGGAATTTGATGTTACCCGGCAATTCGACTTTGATGCTAACCAGTCCCTTCAAACTGCTGAAGCCCGGTTGCTTGATGAAATGATCCGTAACCTCACTGACGAAATATTCAATCGTCTTTTTTCGGATTGGTAATGTAAATTGCCGCATGAGCGAAAGAATACATGTACTGGCTCAACAACTTTTAGGCAAACCATCGGTTGAAGCATGCCAGCTGGAGGAGATTCGGGACCTTGTAAACAGGTATCCGTTCTTTGCACCTGCACAGTTTCTTTTGCTTGAAAAACTGAAACTTGAAAACGACCTGCAATACACTTCCCAATTACAGAAAGCGGTTCTTTACTACCACAATCCGCTGGCGTTTGAATATTTTATTTCATCTGAGAAATTTTATACGGAATTAGAGCCTGAATTTTCTGAGATGGAAGATCCTGGCGTCGCTCTTACGGAAATTAACAGGCATAGTGAGGAAGAATTCACATCATCGGGCAGCCTTTTGGAGAACGGGATGAAAGAAGATTTACCTGGCCATATTTCTTTTACCGGGAATGAACATCTGAATGATACAACGGAAACTGAAGTTGTTGATCATTCGGAATCAGCAAACAATATGTTGCCTGAAGATGCTTTAACAGGAGAAGAGATCACTGAAGAAGAAAACTTTAAGATGCGTGAAGTGGATTTTGGATTGAATGAGGTGAAGGAGGATAAGGATGATAAGGTGAAGGATGATACTTCTATCCCGTCATCTCCCCTTCCCGCAACCGGATCGCCAATTGAAAATGATATTGTTTTTGAACCTTACCATACGGTTGATTATTTTGCTTCGCAGGGAATTAAACTTTCACAGGAAGAATTGCCCAAAGATAAATTTGGCCGTCAGCTTAAGAGTTTTACCGAATGGCTGAAAACCATGAAAAAGCTGCCTGCAAAAGAAGCGGTAACTGATGCGGGTACAGAGCAAAATGTTCAGCATATGGCCGATGATTCGGTGCACCAGTCCGAAGTGGTTACCGAAGCCATGGCGGAAGTATGGTTAAAACAGGGAAATAACGAGAAAGCTTTAGAGATTTACCAACAATTATGTTTGCTTAATCCCTCCAAAAATGCTTACTTTGCTGCCCTGATTGAAAATTTAAAGCGATCCTGATATGACTATCCTTTTTCTGATCTTAATTATCCTGGCCTGTATCATTTTAAGTCTTATTGTATTGGTTCAAAATCCAAAAGGTGGTGGCCTGTCGGGTAGCATTGCAGGATTCAGCAACCAGTTCATGGGTGTTAAGCAGACTACAGATGTTCTTGAAAAAGGCACCTGGATCTTTGCAGCAGTAATTGCCATTCTTTGCATTACTTCCACCGTTTTTATCCCGGATGCAAAAAGACCAACCGTACCTGCTCCAACTGAACAGTTGCCAGCACCTGGTCCGGCAAATAATCCTGGAACCGTTCCGGCACAATAATCATAAATAAAAATTTCACATAAAAGCCCTGTCCTTAAGACAGGGTTTTTTATTTACTTTGAACGACGTATGAAAAAGATCATTTTGATTGTAGTGTTGACAGGCCTTATTGCAGGTGCTGTAGGCGCATGGATATTCCTTGGCCCTGGCACAGGATTCAGTGATAAATCAGGCGTGCTTTATATCCGGTCTGATGCAGCCACAAAGGAAGCGGTAATGGATTCCATAGCCCGGAATGAAATTGTATCCAATGAAAAGGCATTTGAAATGCTGGCGGGCCAGATGGATTACTGGAAATCTGTTAAACCGGGAAAGTATGTAATTAAGAAGGGTACCAGTCTATTGAGCATTGTCCGCATGCTCCGCAATGGAAAACAAACACCAGTTGACCTCACTATCACAAAACTCCGGACCAAAGAAGATTTTTCCAGACTTGCCGGAAGGAAATTTGAATTTGATTCTTCCCGGATGATGGAGTTTTTCAATGATCCTGATTCCATGAAAAAATTTGGTGTACTACCTGAAACAGCGCTTTGGAATGTACTGCCTGACACCTATACTTATTACTGGACCGCCACGCCTTCGCAGGTTTATAAAAAACTGAAGGAAGAATCTGAAAAGTTCTGGACCGATGAAAGGAAAGGAAAATCAGCTTCACTTGGGCTTACCCCACTGGAAGTTTATATTCTGGCTTCTATTATAGAAGAGGAAACCACTAACCATTCAGAAAAGGATACCATTGCCAGTGTTTATTTAAACCGCCTTAAGATTGGAATGCCTTTGCAGGCGGATCCCACTTTAAAATTTGCAGCAAAGAATTTTGCACTGAAAAGAATTGCCGGTGAGATCCTGAAAATAGAGTCGCCTTACAATACTTATGTAAACAAAGGCCTGCCCCCCGGACCCATTGCAACGCCTTCCCGTACTACCATCGATAAGGTTTTGAATCCTGCCAGTACCAGCTATCTGTATTTTGTAGCTAAACCCAAACTGGGTGGCCATTTATTCAGCTCAACTTACCAGGAGCACTTAAGGAAAAGAGCAGATTATCTTGCAGCAGATAAGATCAGGCTGGAAAAAGAAAAAAAATCAACAAGGTAAATGGCGATCCGCTCCTATATAAGTAAAAAATTTTCAGCTTCCCTAACTGGCAAAACAATTATAGGAAGAAGTAAAAAAACTTTCCTTCCGGGATTTCATGGTCTTTCCATTTACGAGGTTTGGAAACCCTTCATAAGGCAATTAAGAAGAACAAGTCTTGTAGAAAGAGCAAGTGGTATTTCATTCAATATTGTGATGGCTATTCCACCAACGCTCATCTTTATTTTCACACTCATCCCCTATCTGCCCATATCAAAAGCATTCATGAATGAAATGTTTAACCTGATCAGGGATGTGGTACCGGGTGAGAAAGATAATTCTGTGATAATTAATTTTCTTAAAGATTTTGTAGATCAGCCCCGGAATGAATTATTGTCGCTTGGTCTATTGCTTGCCATAGTTTTTTCCAGCAATGCCATGATGGGTGTGCTGAGGACCTTTGACAAAAATTACCTTGGCTTTGTAAAAAGAAAAAATCTCCATAACAGACGAATTGCCATTCAGCTGACGCTCATTGTATTTTTTCTGGTTTTTATTTGTATTCTTTTATTGGTGGCCCAATCCAACGTATTAAGATGGCTTGGTGTGGAAAGTGAATTCTGGAGAAATATCATTCATGATACACGATGGGTGTTTATAGTGCTGTTGACATTTTATATCGTTTCTTTCATATACAGGCATGGTCCTGCCCTGTCGCAAAAATGGCCTTTGATAACACCGGGTTCCGTATTTGCCACCACGCTGATGATCCTGGCCACAGGCCTTGTAACAGTATATGCCAATCATTTCAGTAACTATAACAAATTTTATGGTTCCATCGGTGCCATCTTTATTCTTATGTCGCTCATTTACGCGAACAGTCTGGCATTGTTAATGGGTTTTGAATTAAATGTTACCCTCACCAATCTAAAAATTGAAAAAGCTGCCAGTACGCCACTGATATCAACACCGGGCAAACAATAATTAATAGGTGAGCTATTTTGGTAAGGACTGATGGCCGGGAAACAGGGCTGTTTCTGATCAATGCCGAAATATGCATTACAAGGGTTCAATTCGTGTATGCTTTTTTCCCTTTCGTGTAATTTGTTCATGAAAATGCTCAAAATACCTGTAATTCGTGTATTGTTTAATTGATTCGTGAAATCCTTATTCCCCTGATTAAAAAATTTTAAATATGAAAAAGTTAATGCTCTCCTGTTTGGCGCTCATAACAATAAGCCTGCAGTCCTTTGCTCCGGTAAACGAATTGCCCCTGGGTTCGGAGATGCCTAAGGCGGATGTTAAATTGAAAGACATCAGCGGCAAGGAAATCAGTTTGAAACAAGCTGCAAAGAAAAATGGATTGATGGTCATGTTCAGTTGCAATACCTGTCCATGGGTAATAAAGAACCAGTCGCGTACCAGCGAGATCAGCAAATATGCGCTTTCAAAGCAGGTGGGTGTGATACTTCTCAATTCCAATGAAGGCGAGCGTAATGGTGATGATTCTTACGAAGCCATGAAGGAATATGCAGGCAACCAGGCCTATAGCTGGTATTATGCTGTTGATAAAAATTCTGAGCTTGCAGATGCATTCGGTGCAAAAAGAACTCCTGAAATATTTCTCTTTAATAAAGAAGGTAAGCTTGTTTATCACGGCGCCATTGATGATAATCCCAATGATGGAAACGGGGTTAAGCGCAAACATTTAAAAGAAGCGATCGACGAAGTTGTGAATGGTAAAGAAGTAACCGTAAAAACCTCAAGGTCGCAGGGATGTGGCATTAAACGCAAATCTTAATTTTTCAGAAACCCCACCAATTGAAAGGTACTGTTTACAGTGCCTTTTTTTATTTGTCCTGAAAACAAAGAAAATAAGTGTGAGCGCCTGATTTTTAAAATTAAGATGATTAGGTCTTCCACGATATATTTCTTCTATCCTACTGATTCAAAAACGTTTGCATGATATCATTATTTCAACATGCTGATGATCTCTTTTTCCAGCTGCTCCTTTTTGATCTGCTCCTCGTAAAATTTTCTGTATCCGGTTTTGTGGTTTACAAAGAGCGTTGCCGGCAGGGATCCAGACCAACTTTCATCCACGGCAGGACAAAAGATATCTGCGTTGGTCTCATCCAGGAATTTGATGGGAGCCGTGAATT
>CAMPIQ010000094.1 GCA_946886475.1 uncultured Chitinophagales bacterium
TTTTTCCACCGTGTATTTCCACAATCTTTTTGCAGATCGCTAATCCTAATCCCGTGCCTTCAAACCTGTCTCTGCTATGCAGGCGCTGAAACAGGTTAAACATTTGTGGCATATGCTGCTCATCAAAACCAATTCCATTATCCTTAAAAACTATTTCAAGAAAACCGGCTTTCTGCTGGTAATTTATGGCAATAACCGGAGGATCTGACGGCCTTGCATATTTCAAGGAATTACTAATGATGTTTTGAAATAGTTGCCGCATCATCCGTTGATCGCCATTGATGACGGGAAGCGATTGTGCATTTATGATGGCTTTTTTTTCTTCTATAACCATTTCAAAATCCTGTATGGATTCTTTCAGCACTTCATTCAGGTCAATTTCGCCAAATTTAATTTCCTCTTTATTTATTTGCGAAAAGGATAGCAGGTCTTGTATCAGGCTGCGCATTCGCTGAGAAGCAACCTGCATGCTCTTCAGATACTCAATACCTTTTTTATCTATCGAATTTGTATAACGGTTTAAAAGATAATCGCTGTAAAATAATAATTTCCGGACGGGTTCCTGAAGGTCATGCGAAGCTATAAAAGCAAATTGCTGTAACTCCAGATTGCTGCGGTTTAATTCAGAAATGAATCCTTCCAGCTTTTGCTGGTTCTCTTTTAACTTGGCCTGCGTTTGTTTTAATTCAACATTGTCTTTCAACGTTTCTTCAAATACCTTTTGCGCATGAATATCTACTATATAGCCAATCCAGTATTGTATCTCCTCCCCACTATCACTAAAAGGCGAAAGTGAAATTTGATGCCATAAAAATTTTTGTTCGTTCTTATGTTTCAGCCTTGCCTGGGTTTTAATTGTGATATTCCCTTTTGTTATGGAATTTTTAAGGAAAAGCAGAAACGAATCGTAATCGTCCGGATGTACTATTGTTTTCCAGTTGCTTTTATTGAGGCTGTCAATTGTTTCCCCTGCGTACTTCGCAAGCCATTCATTTGCATACAAAAGCTGACCCTTCTGATCCAGGGAAAATATGATCATGGGCAATGAGTTGGTCAGTGTTTTATACTGGGCTTCGCTTTTTTGAACTTTTTCCGAAAGCTCATTTAGCTGATCATTTTTACGCTTTAATTCTTCATAAGGGGAAATGGGTGGCTCGTTTCTAAATTGATTTCTCCATTCGTCTAATTTATACTTGTCTATTCTAAACGGAGGTGAAATATAGTAGAACAGATCTGTAGAAGTCTCATCTTTATTGGTTGATACCTGATACTTGTTAACGAGGCGCTTTGCATATTCCAAACCTTCGTTCTGTTTCTCATTAGCAGTTTGTTCCGACTTTAAACACGCCACTATAAATTTATCCCGCCCATCCATTTCTACATTTAATATAAGGCAGCCGCCTTTTTCGCTTTCAATGGTACTTCTTGCTACTTCTGAAACGGCTGTGGCAAATGTAGTTTGTGCAGAAAGTGACAAACCCACCAGCTCACCCAGCTTCATTGAACGTTTGTGGGCCAGAATAAGGTCCATTTCGTTCTCCAGTGTAACCCGCGCTAATTCATGCATGATCACAAATTTATTTTACAACATACTACCGACATGTCATCAGTATTTCGGGCAAAATCTTTTATTAAGGCTGCAGCTAAAATGGAAAGATCATAGCGTTGAATAGCCGGGTAACGAATCGTATCCCATTTTGATTTTAGTCCGTCGCTGCACATAATGATATGTTGGCCTTTTTCATATTCAATTTCCTGGGTATTTAATGTTCTTGGTACATTCAGGCCTATGATGCCATTATAAGCCATCAGGTTTTTAAAAGTTGAAGGACCAATTACTTTTGTCATTATATTTCCTACGCCACATATTTGCCATTTCATTTCTGCCAGATCAAATACGGCAACTGTACCTACTAAACCTCTTGTTTTTTTTACCTCATCATTTATATGGCGAATAATATTTGATGCATCTGTTTCAGTACAGTCCATGAAAGCTTCGCCAGCTTTGTCAACGGCTTTTGCTGCCTCCGCGCCGTGCCCTAATCCGTCTCCTAAAAATAGTTTTATGTGGCTCCTCGTAACATTTTGAAAAAAGCCGTCACCACATTCCTTTTCACCGGGCTTTGGCAATACTACAGACCTGATTTCTACCGTGGGTTGTTTTATATAGAAAGGAAACTTCTCTGTGAATAATCGAACCAGTATAACAGTGCCCCAATCTCTTTGAGAGTATACCTGGAAAATATTGGAAAGCCTTTTCATGGCTCCCAAACCCTGTCCCAGGGTATTTTTTGTTGAAACACCATCGGCTACCATCCGGCTTACATCGGTCATGCCTTGTCCATTGTCAATGCTTATAATTTCAATGCCCTGCAAACCATCCTGCTCCACCAGTTTCACCAAAATTTGCCCGCCACCGGCATGCTTCACAAGGTTACTAACCATCTCTGAAACCACAATATCGATCTCTCCAACTTTTCTTTCGGAAAATTGGGCTTCCTTTGCGAGGGCGTGAATATCTTTTTTAAGAATGGCGAAATAACTTCTATCCTCTGCTTTAAAAGCAACCTGAGTTCTGCTAACCATTCTTCCATTTTAAGATAGATACCGTTGTTCCGGCACCTACTTCGCTTTTGATGTCAAATTCATTCACCAGCCGCTTTGCTCCCGGCAATCCTATTCCAAGGCTTTTTCCGGTAGTAAAACCATCTTTCATAGCTAAGGGAATATCTTTTATACCAGGACCTTCGTCTGTAAAAGTGAGGCGAATTCCGCTATTTCTTCCCTGGCTGACCACTTCGATCAGGGCCGTTCCGCCATTTCCATACTTCAACATATTTCTCACCAATTCACTGGCAGCCGTAATAAGTTTTGTTTGATTTAACAGGCTCATACCAATCTTTACCGCATATTCTTTTACACGGTTACGGAATGGCACTACATCCTGCTCCTGCACTATTTGCATCTTATCCTTATTCAGCACCAATTTCATGTTCTTCAGGTTCTTCGTTGTATGAACCAATTTTTTGAGAAAGTAATTCCATGCCCTTCTCCACATTCAAGGCGGTATGAACACCTTTTAGCTCCAGACCTAATTCAATGAGTGTGATGGCAACAGCAGGCTGCATACCTACTACTACTGTCTCTGCATCCATGATTTTGGACATGCTGCCGATGTTTCCTAAAATACGGCCCATGAAAGAATCTACAATGGACAAAGCCGAAATATCAATAAGTACGCCCCTGGCCCCCGTTTTATTTACCATCTGTACAAGGTCACTTTCGAGGTTGGTAGCTAAGCGGTCATAAAGATCAATTTGTATGGTCACTAATAGCAGTTGTCCCATACGCAGGATTGGAATTCTGTCCATGATTTAAACGGCTTTAGCGTTCTGTATTTTCTTTACTTCTACTTTGAGCAGGCTGAATGAATACTGTAAAGCGCTGGCTAAAGTAGATTTTGTAACAATATTGGAAAGGTCAATGCCCAGGTGAACAATGGTTTGTGCTATCTCCGGGCGAATGCCGCTAATAATGCACTCGGCGCCCATTAATCTTGTAGCGGCTACCGTTTTAATCAAGTGTTGCGCAACCAAAGAGTCAACAGCAGGTACACCAGATATATCAAGTATAGCAATAGTGCTGCCGCTTTCCACAATCTCCTGTAAAAGATTTTCCATCACCACCTGTGTTCTTGCACTGTCAAGTGTGCCAATGATGGGCAGTGCCAGAATACCATCCCATACTCTTATAACCGGGGTAGATATTTCTGTGATCTCATCAGTCTGGCGCAGAATGACCTCTTCCCTTCCTTTTATAAAGGTTTCGAACGTAACAATGCCTAAACTGTCCATCAATTTGCTTACCTTATAAACAGCATCTATCAAAGAAACCGGGTCTTCCTTCAACTCGGTTTGCAGGCTATTGAGTAAGGCATCTTTTAAACTAAAAATATAGATGCCGGTTTCTCTTGGAGAAAAACCCTGACGGGCTCTGGAAATGGAAATGCCCCCAAGGATCTCCTGCACCGGTTCAAAATCTGCTGACTGCCCATCCGATAGATTTTTTTCGTTAAGCACTTTCAATAAAGTGTTTAAGAGTTCTTCGGACTGCTCTCTCAATTCTTCATTGCTCATTAAGTCTTCGCGCAATCCTGCATCAGACAACTGAACAGTCATCCAGTCTTCTAGTATCTGCTTTTTTCTCCTTTGAAGAAGTTTGGCTACATCTGCTTTCATTAATATAATGTTAGTGTGGTAAATATAAGGATACTAGGATGAATTAATTAAGAACGATTTCGAGTCTGGTCGGGCTGAACACCTGCCTTTCAATAGTCTGACAGTTTTAGATGGAACCAGCCAAAGTGATGCCCGTTTTTCCGCTGTTTCTCAGTTCCAGACCCTCCTATGCAAAGAATCAGTCTGAACGGGCAAGCCTTAGTGTATTAGCTATTTGAACAGTGAAAAAGAAATCTACAATGAACTGAAAGCGTGAACTATACACATCATTTGAAGAAAATTTCGAACATGCTTTTTTGTAATGATAACCTGACAATTTAAACAGAGCGTGCATGAGAAGGAGTCGATTTGCCATCCCCGCTCCCGCTCTTATTTTCACACTCCTATTTCAGCGCCTCCAAAATATCATTCAAAATATCATCCTTATCCTCCAGTCCAACCGATATCCGGATGAGGCCATGTGTGATGTTTACACTCAGTCTTTCCTGCTCTGATAATTTTGCATGAGTGGTGCTTGCGGGATGGGATGCAATACTTCTGGTGTCGCCCAGGTTGGCTGTAATAGACATTAATTTTAAACCATCTAAAAATTTTCTGCCGGCTTCCAGCCCTCCTTTTAATTCAAAACATATGATGCCGCCGCCATTTGACATTTGTTTCTTTGCAATCTCATATTGAGGATGAGATGGAAGGAAGGGATATTTTAACCATTCCAATTGTGGATGGCCCTCCAATTTTCCGGATATGTATAAAGCACTGGCAGCATGTCTTTCCATTCTCACTTCAAGTGTGTCAATGCTCTTGCTCAATAACCAGGCATTGAAAGGCGATAAGGCCGGACCTGTTGCCCTGCAAAACAAGTAGACCTGTTTAATAAGTTCCTTTTTCCCAACTACAATACCTCCAAGCACCCGGCCCTGTCCGTCAAGCCATTTGGTTGCAGAATGAATCACCAGGTCTGCACCATAATCAACCGGTGTCTGTCCTATTGGTGTGGCAAAACAATTATCTACATTAACTATTACATTATACTTCTCCTTAAGCCTGCACACGGCTTCAAGGTCTATTATATCAAGCCCCGGATTGGTGGGCGTTTCCAGGTAGATCATTTTGGTATTTGGCCTGATAAACTGCTCCCATTCATTAACACTGGTTGCATCTACATAAGTATATTCAATTCCAAATCCAGGCAGGTATTTGGTAATTACAGTATGCGTACTTCCGAAAATGGATCGGCAAACCAGTAAATGGTCGCCCTGCTTTAAGAAAGCCATGAACGAAGCAAAGACTGCGCTCATTCCCGAAGCGGTAGCAAAACCGTCTTCAGCGCCCTCCAGTATGCAGATCTTATCTACCAACTCCTTTACATTAGGATTGGAGAACCTGCTGTAAATGTTGTCATCATTTTCATCGGCAAATGCGGCGCGCATATCTTCAGCATTATCAAAACAAAAACTACTGGTGAGAAACATGGGAACGCTATGCTCCATTTCCTGCGTACGGTGAACCTGCGAACGGATAGCTTTTGTTATTTTACTTTGTTTCATAATAGATCTTCATTCATGTGATGAAATTGCAGTATTAAAATGCTCTCACTTCCCTGCTTTCATTTGTTTACGAAGTTAAAGTTTCAAGATCCTGCTTCTTCCAAGTCCTGTTTTTTTGGATGTATAATTCAATGAAAGGATTTTTAAGGATCCCGATAAGAATGTTGATATTGATTCTGATCTTTAGCACCTCAGGGATGTTTTAAAAAGTATTCCTTACATCATTCTTTATCCAGCCACAATGAAAGATGCTTTGATATGGTTTCCGTTTCAATCAGAAAACCATCATGCCCAAAAACCGATTCAATTTCTATATAGCCGGCATTGATGATATATTGCGCCATATGTTGTTGTTCGGATACCGGGCAAAGCAGGTCGGATGATATACCCATCACCAGGGTGTTTTGATTGATGGAAGACAACACTTCTTCAACTGACTTATTCCTGTTGCGGCTGATATTGTGACTGTCCATAGCTTTGGTAAGATACCAGTAGCTGTAAGCATTGAACCGGTTTACCAGTTTCAAACCCTGGTATGTGATGTAGGATGATGCCCTGAAATGGTCGGATTTATCATTATCAGTTTCTGACTGTGTTAATTCATACGACTGATAGGTACGGTAATTGACCATACCAAAAGCCCTTGCCACCTTCAACCCATTTTTTCCAGCTTCAGCTGATGGTTCACCAAAGCTTTGGTCGGCCTCAATAGCCATTCTTTGCGCTGTATGTATGGCAATACCCCATGGGCTTTCCTTAGGTGAGCAGGCGATGAGAAAAAGTTTTTTGATCAAAGCCGGCTCCATGATACTCCATTCCAATGCCTGATATCCACCCATACTCCCACCAGCCATGAGCTTTATACTTTTTATATTCAGATGAACGCGCAATAATTGGTATGCCCGTACCATGTCGCGGATAGTGATGAGTGGAAACTGTTTGAAATAAGGTTCTGCTGTTGAAGGATCAGTACTTAACGGACCGGTAGAACCATAGCATGATCCGGGCATATTGGCACAGATCACACAATATTTTGCGGTATCGAATACGGCATTGTCCCCAATCATTCCAGGCCACCATGCTTTTGCATCTGAGCTGGCGGTAAGTGCATGACATATCCATATCACATTTTCTGCCGAAGCATTTAATTGCCCGTAAATGTGATAAGCAATGGTAATTCCGGAAAGTTCTTCACCGGATTCAAGTTTGAAAGGCGCGTGGGAATTAAAATAATTCATCCTGGTTTTTACAATTCGATGGAGATCAATAAAAGGGTTTATAAATTGAAGATAAAGATAAGGGAGAGCGTGAGAGCGAGGGCGAGGGAGGGTGCGAGGAGGATAAATCAGGAATGCTATTTGCTGCATCTGTTATCATGCGTTCTACCACTGATACCATTCACGACCAGATACAAAGGCAGAAGCTGGTGTTCACCATCAGGGATAAGGGGATCTCAGACCAGCATGTACTCGGGGCCATAGCCAACATTCCAAGACAGTTTTTTATGGATACCCGCCAGCTTGAACTGGCATATATTGACAAAGCTTTTCCTATTGGTGAGGGCCAAACCATTTCACAGCCTTATACCGTGGCATATCAAACCCAGCTTCTGGATATAAAGCCACTTGAAAAAGTACTTGAGATTGGAACAGGAAGCGGTTACCAGGCGGCTATTATTGCTGAAATGGGCGCACAACTTTATACCATTGAAAGACAAAAAACATTATTTGACCGCAATATGGAATTTGAATTTCTCCGGCATTATGACAATATACATTTCCATTATGGAGATGGATTTGAAGGTCTCCCACAATTTGCGCCATTCGATAAAATTTTGATCACTGCTGCAGTAGCTGAGATACCTCCAAAATTATTAGACCAGCTGCGCATTGGTGGCACCATGGTTTTGCCAAAAGGAATCCATGGAGAATACCAGACCATGGTGAGGATCACAAAGACCAGTGAAACCGCATATGATGAAGAATCATTCGACCTGTTTTCATTTGTGCCCATGCTCAAGGGAAAAAATTAAGCGTCGATACATTTACAATATTTAACTAACCAAACAGATAGGCATAACCACTATCAACCGGTTCGCACAGGTCTTTAACCTTTTTAGTGCGGAACAGTTGTTCAAGTAAGATCCTTCCGGCTTTGTACTCATTATGTATGGGACAGGGATGGGAATCGGAGCAACGGCTAAGTCCAAGTCCGCACATGCGGAAAACAATTACGCCATCTATTGCTTCCACTATATTGATAAGGGGTTGCTTTAACTGTTGTTCAGAAATATAAAAGCCTCCCGATGGTCCTTTCATGCTATTGATCACACCCTGCTTCACCAGGATCTGTAACATCTTTCCAACCGTATGCTCACTGGCACCAATATGCGCCGCAATTTCACGGATACCCGACTTTTCTCCTTTCTTATACCTTGTTGCAAGAAAGATCACCGCCTTCACAGCGGTTTTACAGGTGTAGCTCAGCATCCATTAATGATTTAAAAATTTCTGTCCTTCTTCCGAAATTCTTTCGTGGCTCCAGGGTGGATCAAACACCAGGTCAACATGTATGGAGTAACCAGGAAAAGCTTGTTGCATGGCCTGGGTGGCTCCGCTCTGTATACTTTCTCCCATCGGACAAAATTGTGTGGTCAGCGTCATGGAAACAAACACCTCTTTTACGGCTTCATCAAAATCAACCTGGTAAATAAGGCCAAGGTCAACAATATTAAGACCTATTTCAGGATCGATCACGTTTTGCAATGAAGATAATGCCACAGTGCATAAAAGAGCATTATTTGTAATTACCTTATCCATTTGAATCAGGTTTATGAACAAGCATTTTAAATACATTCAGGTTGTAAAAAAATGCCGTGATCAATAAAAAAATGGCGCCGGTTTGTAAAATAATCAAATTGGATATAAGTACACCGGCAACAAAGAACAGGAATCCGGGGAGGTAAAAAAAACCCATGACGTTGAAGACCTTTTCGCTGAACAGGTTTTTGGGATTAGGGGTTCTTCCCAGGCCTGCCTTATCATGATAAATCTTATTCCAGACAATAAACGGTAGCGTTTTAAAGGTCATGCCCAGAATGATTGCTGTAAGCCATCCAAAAAAAACAGAAAACCCGTAGGTCAGCACCAGCCTTGAACTGTTGCCTGATAAAACCAATAAGCAAATCATGATCAGAATAAGTAAAACCGGCAGCGCCATCATCAACACCGACAACAGCGATATCTTCATAGGTGCATCAATTTGTTTTCTTATCCTTTTTTTATATGCCAGCACACAAAAACGTCCGAATAAAAACAGTGCTGCCAGAATTGTGAAAACCGGCAACAGGTACCAGGCAACACTGACAGCCATGAAGAAAATAAATATGAAAAAGATGATCCCTGCATTCATGAATAAGAAGACCACCCACAATAGTTTTACATTATCGTATTTGGAGATCATAAACATAGGTATTAACCTGGAACCAACTCCAATTACCAGTAAAAGGAACCAGCCAATAATACCAATGTGGGCATGAAGGGAGAGATAATGCAATGAATCTTTCGCTAAAAAATTATATTTAAAATTCAATAACAGTAAAAAGCCAATAACAGTGGTAGTAAGAAGCCATATCCCTGCTGTCAGAACATAAATGGCATGAACATTTGTTTTCCGGCTCCTGACAATACTCGCTGAAATATTGATCAGGTAAACAATGATGGCGGCATTGATAAGCAATGCGCCGGTCTGGGCTATGATTCCGAAATTAAACTGATAGAATGACCAGACCAGCATGGGAATACCGGAAGCAGCAAAATAAAAACTCAGGGAGGCCAGTACATTACTTTCAAGTCTGGATTCAATAAGCACCGGCACCAGTTGATGACTGGCGCCAAGAATGATCATGGTACCCCAGCCCAGTGCCATCGAATGCGTTATGGCCAGGGTATGCGGATGAAAATGATGCGTGGTAAAGGCATCTGTTGAAAAGAAAAGCAATACAACGGAAATAAAAAAAGAAACAGAAGCAAACACATAAAAGGGAAGCACCACTTTGTGTGTTGTGTTTTGTATGGGGTTTGTATTGCCAGCAACTGTGATCATATTATTTCCTGAATACAATCAAATGAACATGGCCTTCATTTAATTCATTGATACGGTATTCAAAATTTCTTTGTGCAAGTTCCGGAAGCAGAAACACCGGGATCCTTTTATGGTAGATGTACAGGGCATGGTTTTCCGGCAAATGTTCAAGGGCTTCCATAATGGCCATCATCGGCCCGGGCATCTCAAGATGCCTGACGTCCAGCTCAACCATTTTTCCGGTATATGCCAGCACGCATTCATTCCAGTTGCCTGTTACAACGGCTTCTGTCTTCAAATTATTGGCGCTGCCTTCGCTGTTATAGAAATAAGAATCTGTCTGCTCCTCATTTTCCCTCACCACATATGATAAAAAGCCTCTTTTTTCCAGTAATAAAATGAGTGGCGTTGGTTCAAACGTGTTGATGATCCTTAAAACCTGTCCGGGCCTGACCGATTTAACCGTTTGCATGATGATATTGAGCGGATCCCTGCCAGAATTTAGAATGGGCCGTACATCAAGATCAATCATGCTTTCCTTATTCAGATGATTCATGAAAGAAGGTACCGGCTTTTTACCGGAAGATGGTTTTATTTCCTGGCGGTCAATCTCAAAACCTAATGGTTCAAGCCTGGAAAAAAAATCCTGCACTGTACATCCACCCATTTTCGATGCAGCATCCAGTGAAGTACGGCCGGCCAGGAGTTTGCGCAATAAGGGATTTCTGAGTTTTTCAAACTTCGGACTCATGCCGGTGATCACATCCAAAGCCAGAGGCTCATGTTTTAAAATTGCAGCAATTTTTGTATTTGCATTGATCAGCATCCTTATTCAAAGATTTGGTTGAAAATATGGATCTCCCCTGCAACGTCAGTATAGATACTAACCGCTTCTTTTTTATTTTCCGTTTGTTTCAGGTTCTTTACTTTGGCCATCAAAGGTTCCAGCCATACATGCAAGGCATCATGATCAGCACCTTTCATCCGGCATTCACTTACCAGTTTGTCAAGCCCTGCCTGTAATTCTTCTGCCACAATTTTATACGGACCTAAAGTGGTATCTGAACCGGGCGGTTTATTTTTAATCACCTGCTCCAGGAGATGAACATTATTTTTTGTGCTTTCATCGGCTGTCCATTTTTTGCCTTCATTCAATTGAAGTTCATTTTGAAGGTGATCTTTTTGCAGATCTGTTTTCGTATCCAGCCCTGCTATTTCATCATTGCATGCCCACAACAGCACCAGAGCTGACAGAAGGACCAGGAAGTATTTCATGCTTTATTTTTTTCGTTTTTTGAGTTGGCTGAATAATTAACCGGAGCGACTGGTCGTAGGTAAAGTATTGCCATGTCCAGTTGATAAAGATCAGAAGCCTGTTCTTTACACCAATGATCGACATCAGGTGAACCATCATCCAGCAGATCCACGCAATAAAACCCTTTAGTTTTATTTTACCCATCTCAGCTACGGCAAGGTTTCTGCCAACGGTGGCCATACTGCCCTTGTCCTTATAGGCAAATTCAACCAATGGTTTTTTCAATTCAAGATTTTTCAAATTCTTTGAAAGCAGCCTTGCCTGCTGAATAGCAACGGGCGCAACCTGGGGATGAGCTTTGGGAAACAGTTCTGAAGGCATAGAAGCAATATCACCAATGGCAAAAATGTTTCCGGTAACCCGATTATGCCTGTCAACCAATATGCGTTTGTTTGGCTGAATGAAACTGGCCGATAGTCCGGGTATGTTGTTACCCCTGATCCCGGCTGCCCATACCAGGCAACGGCTATAAACAAACTGGCCATTGCTCAGGTTTACTTTATCCCCATCGTAGGATCTGACAGAAGTATTGGTGAGCACATTTACACCAAGCTTTTTCAAATACAGCAGCGTATTATCTGAAGCTTCACCGCTCATGCCATTTAATAAACGTGGTGACGCTTCAATCAGACAGACATTCATTTTACTGAAGTTGATCTCAGGATAATCTCTTGGAAGTATCTTATTTTTCATTTCTGCTATAGATCCTGCCAGTTCAACTCCTGTTGGTCCACCTCCTACAATAATGATATGGAGAAAGGCTTCCCTTTCCCTGTCTGATGTAGAGATCAGTGCTTTTTCATAATTCTGTAAAAGGGTATTGCGTAACAACAATGCTTCTGAAACTGACTTCATTGAGAATGCAGTTTCTTCAAGTTCATCCAGGTTGAAATAATTAGTTGAAGCGCCATTGGCCATTACCAGGTAATCGTAAGGAACCTTTCCAATGGTTGTGGATACAGAATTTTCAGCTGCATTCACCGAAATCACTTCAGCAACTCTGATGAACACATTCTTATGTTTTTGAAATAATTTTCTTAACGGGAAGCAGATACTGCTTGGTTCCAGACCTGCAGTTGCCACCTGGTATAATAAAGGCTGGAACTGGTGGTAGTTATTTTTATCTATCAGTACCACCTGGAAATACCGGGATGAGAGTTTTTTTGCAAGGGTAAGTCCCGCAAAACCGGCACCAATAATAACAACGCGTTTCTGGTTATCTGATATGTCAGGGATTTCCATAAATGTAAAGTTTAGGCCCTTAAAAAAGTATAGCAGGTTCTGTTGATTCAATTGCAGCAATGAACAACAAAACCTGCTCAATAGCTACTGGTTATCTCATTTCCTTTTCCATTTTCAGGGCTTTCGGAAAAAGAATATTGTTTTCAAGATGGATGTGAATAAAGAGGTCGCCTTCAAATTCTACCATCATCTTAAAGAATAATTTATAACTGGCACAGGCATCATCCGGCACAGCATAACCATTACTCAGTTCTCTGATCTTAGCCAGGTAGCCACCTACTGCTTCATGCTCATGTTCCATCATGTGGATGGGATTTTCAACTGTTCCGAATCCGGCTGATGGAACAGGCTGGCCATTATTTCTGGCAGTAAACAACTGTTTGATGAATGGGAAAAGTACATTTTCCTCTTTGTGCATGTGGTCCGTCATCTCAGAAACAATAGCATCTACAAGATGATAAATGGCAATCAGTTCAGGATGCTGGTTGCCGTGAACATTACCCACTTTGGTTGCATAAAATTTTAATTCCGGCAGGGTCTTCCTAACATAACCATGGTGGGTATTCACAATATAATCGGCCAGGAAATCCAGGTTCCATTCATCATAATTCAATGGCCTTGATACATGGTTCAATTCTGAATTCCTTAATTCCTCTTCCACTTTAGTAACATCAATTCCTTTTTCCGCACAGGCCTGCTGAACAGTTTTCTTTCCGCCGCAACAAAAGTCAAGACCATATTTTTTAAATATTTCTGCTTTGCGAAGGTCTTTGGTGGCAATCTCTCCCAGGGTTTCAACATTCCCGTCATTCTTCCTGATCTGCACCCTCCACCACTGGGGTCCTTTTTCAAGGTATTCCCAGGTAAACACATTTCCCCTTTCACCCAGCATCTGGTAATACAGAGGTTTGGGATCATGATCATTTAATATCTCGAATGCCTCACCTGCGGCCAGTGCATCAAAATTTTTAAAAATGGTGGGGTGCTTCAAACGCGGTTCTATCAGGGTAACATTCAATACGGGCACCCCGCCATCACTTTCATTGGATTTTTCTTCTTTTATTGGATATACAGAGGCATTTTTATCTATTGTTTTGGTGATCTCAACTTTCCAAACTTCGGGTCCGTTCTCTATCTTCTTCCAAATAAAGATCTCACCTTTCTCAGCTTTCATTTCATAATAAAGCGGAATGGGATCATGATCATTGATCAGCAAAAAAGATTCACCACTCTTCAGCTCATCAAATTTCTTAAGGACCGTGGGATGTTTCTGCGCAGGAGCAAGGTCTGGAACGAACAAACTATCTATTGTATTCATGTTAAGTTGATTTGAGCAATAAAAGTATTTAGATACTTTTATTCAAAACATGATTTTAGTCAGTTCTGTCGAATCAGTTCACACCTGCCAGTTGCAGACTCACCTGTTTGATGGACTGTTGAAGTCTTTCTTCCCTGGTTATGATACTCCCTGGTATAAGAATGACGGATACGGCCGGATCGTGAAACCAGGAAGCGTTCTTTAATTTATTGATATGTATCACCCCGGTTAAATACTGCCTGTGCCTGGTGCTATGAAAAGTAGTTACCTCTTCGAAATCCCATTTACTTACCTCCACCCAGTCATTAAAGCTTACATATACCTGCAAATAATAATCGTAGGTGAGTGAAAAATCTTCTTCCCTGTTCAATTTTTTATATTCATACCTGTAGCCATAGCGAGCGGCGGAAATATCACTAACCACGGCAGATGAAGTTGGGAATCTTCCCGCGCCTTTTCCATAAAGAAATTGTTTATCGGCCATCCTGCTTTCAATCACCACTCCATTGTATTCGTCCTTTACATGAAACAACTGGCTTTCATCTTTCACAAATTGAGGTAGAACAAAAGCAGCCACTCTCCCATCATCCAGTTTTCTGGCCTGGGCAGTAAGCTTTATCCGGTATCCTTTTTCCTGTGCATACACACCATCTTCCAGGTGCAGTCTTGTTATACCCGAATGTACCAGATCGGCAGGATGAGAAATAATACCATAGGCGTGCGCCAGTAAGATTGAAAGTTTGTTGACCGCATCTTTTCCTTCCACGTCTAAAGCGGGATTGCTTTCAGCAAAACCCAGTCTTTGTGCTTCGTGCAAAGCCGCCTGATAAGATAAACCCTGACTGATCTTTGTAAGAATAAAATTGGTTGAACCATTAACGATGCCACAAACCGATTGCAACAGGTCGTTGTCATAATATTCTTCCAGGTTTCTTATTATGGGAATACTGCCGCATACCGC